>NZ_JCBANH010000083.1:0-29084 GCF_059760925.1 Achromobacter sp. 1011791174 | reverse complement strand
CGCGGCGGTCATGGTCCCCGCCGCAAGCCATCCACATATCCAATCACCCAGATCGTCCATATAGAGGCAGGAGAGCGTTCATGAAGGAGATTCAAACCATCGGCGTCGTGGGCGCCGGGGCCATGGGGCGCGGCATCGCGCAGATCGCGGCGCAGGCCGGGTTGCGCGTGCGCCTGTACGACACCAGCGCGGAAGCTGTTGCGTCGGCGCGCGAAGCGCTGCGCCAGACCTGGGACAAGCTGGCGCAGAAGGGCAAGCTCGGCGCCGCCGACGCCCAGGCCGCGCTTGAGCGCGTGGTAGCGGCCGGCGCGCTGTCCGACATGGCGGACTGCCAGTTGGTGGTCGAGGCCATCGTCGAGCGCCTGGACGTCAAGCGCGACCTGTTCGCGGCGCTGGAAGGCGTGGTGGCCGAGGACTGCATCCTGGCTTCGAACACGTCCTCGCTGTCCATCACCGCCATCGCTGCGGCCTGCAAGCGCCCGCAGCGCGTGGCCGGTTATCACTTCTTCAACCCGGTGGCGCTGATGAAAGTGGTGGAAGTGATCGACGGCCTGCGCAGCGCGCCGGAAGTCGGCGACGCGCTGGCCGAGCTGGCCCGACGCATGGGCCACACGCCGGTGCGCGCCAAGGACATGCCCGGCTTCATCGTCAACCATGCCGGTCGCGGCATGAATACCGAAGGCCTGCGCGTGGCGCAGGAGGCCGTGGCCAGCTTCGCCCAGGTCGACGCCATCATGCGCGAGCAGGCCGGTTTCCGCATGGGCCCGTTCGAGCTGCTGGACCTGACCGCGCTGGACGTGTCGCATCCGGTGATGGAATCCATCTACCGCCAGTTCTACGACGAGACGCGCTTCCGTCCCTCGCCCATCACCGCCGTGCGCCTGGCCGGTGGCCTGATCGGCCGCAAGGCCGGCGAAGGCTTCTACACCTATGTCGACGGCCAGAAGCAGGTGCCGGCCGAAACGCCCGCGCCGGCCCTGCCGCAGAACCTGAAGATCTGGGTCAGCCCCAAGCATCCCGAAGGCTATGCGCGCGCCACCGCGCTGCTGGAAAAGCTGGGCGCGCCGCTGATCTCCGGCTCCACGCCGGCGGCCGACGCGCTCATCATAGTCACGCCTTACGGCGAGGACGTGTCCACCGCCGTCTCGGCGCAGGGCCTGGATCCGGCCCGCAGCGTGGGCCTGGACACGCTGTATGCGCTGGACGGCGCCAAGCGCCGCAGCCTGATGCTGTCGCCGGCCACGCAGCCGCAATGGCGCGACGCGGCCCATGCCGCGCTGGCCGCCGACGGCGTGCCGGTCACCGTGATCCAGGATTCGCCGGGCTTCGTCGCGCAGCGCATCGTGGCCACCATCGTCAACATCGCCTGCGACATCGCGCAGCAGCAGATCGCCACGCCGGAGGACATCGACCGCGCCGTGACGCTGGGCCTGGGCTATCCGACGGGTCCGCTGGCGCTGGGCGACGCGCTGGGCGCGACGCGCATCCTGGAAGTGCTCAAGAACATCGAGCGCGTCACCGGCGACCAGCGCTATCGTCCCAGCCTGTGGCTGCAACGCCGCGTGCAACTGGGCATGTCGCTGCTGGAGCCGGCGACGGCCTGATGGGCAGCGCATCGGCCCGCGCGCGCAAGCACGGGTCGATGCAACGAGGCGCCTGCACCGCGCCCGCGCGGGAAAGGACGTCGGCATCGTCGCGATTGACGCCGATGGCTTCCGGCGCCTGCCCACGAAAAAGCCCCTTGGTATTCCAAGGGGCTTTTTGTCGTGCCGAGGGGGCGGATCAGAGGATCACTTGGCCGCGTCCACCATGTATTGCACGGCCGCGCGGATATCTTCTTCAGTGGCGGTGGCCGCGCCGCCCTTGGGCGGCATGGGCGGCTTGCCCTGCATGGCGATCTTCACCATCGCGTCCATGCCGGTCTTGATGTAGGGCTCCCAGGCGGCCTTGTCGCCGAACTTGGGCGCGTTGGCCACGCCGGTGGCGTGACAGGCGAAGCAGACGCTCTTATAGAGCTTTTCGCCGGCCGGGTTGACGGCGGCCTGTTGCGGCGCGGGCGCAGCAGCGGCGGGGGCGGGCGCTGCGGCTGCGGGAGCCGCGACGGCCGGGGCGGCAGCGGCAGGAGCCGGCGCGGCGGCCGCCGGAGCAGCAGCGGCCGGAGCAGCGGCTTCTTCCTTCTTCGCGCCTTCCTCGGCCGGCGCGGCCGGTTCGGGCAGCGAGGCGCCGGACTTGTTGGCCATGTAGACCACGGCGCGCGCCACTTCGTAGTCGCTCAGCGTGGGATTGCCGCCCTTGGCGGGCATGCCGCCCTTGCCATGCAGCGCGACGTTCAGCAGGGACTCGTAGCCGGCCTTGATGAAAGGCGCCCAGGCGGCGTTGTCGCCGATCTTGGGAGCGCCCGCCACGCCGGCGGTATGACAGGCCGTACAGACGGCGGCGAAGACCTGTTCTCCGGTCTTGAAGACCTTGGGCGCGTTGGCGTCGACCAGCTCGAAGCCGGCGACCGGGGCAATGCGCTTGGTGACGGCTTCAGGCGTCAGGGTGTCCGAGCCGGCGCCGACCTTGGTGGCGGAGACGACCATGTTCACCAGTAGGATGATGATCCCGATCGGCACCACGAACGCCAGTATGGCCGTGACGATCAGTTGCTTGGGGGTCTTGATGGGGGAGGAATGCTCTTCTATGTGTTCCTGCTGGTTGCTCATGACCAAATCCTGCAAACGGGTACCGGGGCGCCTGGTGGCGGCAACAGAGAAAGATCAGTACTGCACATTCGGGCGGCGAACAGCGGATCGCCCAGCAAGCAAACGCTGGATTATATAACGGTGTCATGGACGCCCGTCCAATGGATCGGGCCGGGTTTTCGAGCAGTTTGCGCGGGGATTTGATCTATTTCATGCACGCTGCTCAAACTTGGGTACAATACCGCCTCCCTTGCGCTGCGCCCGTAGTTCAATGGATAGAATGAGAGTTTCCGAAGCTCTTGATACAGGTTCGATTCCTGTCGGGCGCGCCACCATTTCATTTCCAATGCCAGGCGTGATGCGCAATTTGTGATGCGCAATTCGTGACGCGCAATTGCCGCCTCGCCTGCGCCCCGGTCAAATTCCCCCGCTGAGTTTCCCTGCCGTCCAGCCCCAGCCTATTTGCGGCGCGGCTGATGCGCGCGTGCGTCGAACAAGCCGCCAGGCGATTCGGACTTTGGTCTGTTGGCATGCCATGACGCCGGTTCGCGTTGGTTCGTGCTGACGGACGCGTACCGGATCCGTTCATGCAAGAAGTTCGACGCATCGTCCTGGCGGCCGTCATACGGCAACCGCTGCCCAGGCGAACCCGGCGACTGACCTTGCCGCCTGCGTCGCGGGCATCAATATCGCAAACCCATCAGTTCCAAATACAAGTTCAAATCATTTTTGAGCTTCGTACAAACACTAACGAAATTGTCATTCGTTGCATGACGTTTAAGAATCATCCGGTGTTGCTCGTAGGTTGCGGCAAAGAAGATGAGGGCTTCCTTCACTACGCCGCTGCTCGCAGGGCGCCGGACAGTACCCTTTTCCACTTCGTGATTGGCTTGTGGTACGCGCCGGCGCCCTGCGCTCGCGGCCCGATCCCTAGCCATGCGACGTCATCTTCATCCCATCATGCGGGCCGTGCTTGCCGCAGCGCTGCCGGTCCTGCCTCATGCTTCCTGGGCGATTGACTACGACCATATCCTCGTCAACGATCCCTCGGGCTCCAGCGAAATCTTCCTGCGTCCCGGCGATACCGTCACCAACGCGGACCAGCTCACGGGTCTGGGTGCCGCGGTGGATGTTTCCGTTGCGGGCAATAGCGTTCATGCCGAGGGCGTCACCATCAGCACGTCCCGGCCCAACGACGGCAACCTCCTGGCCAACCCCGTGGGCGTGCGCGCCACCGGCGGCGGGACCGTCACGCTGCTGGATAGCACCGTCACCACGGAAGGCGACCGAAGCCGGGGCGGCCATGCGCTGCACGCCGAGGACGCCGGCAGCGCCATCACCGCCACCGACTCCCGCCTGGTCACCCACGGCATCAATGCCGACGGCGTGCAGGTGGAACGGGGCGCCCTCGTCACACTGAAGAATGTCGAAGTCACCACGCACGGCGATTTCGCCAACGGGATCCGGGTGAACGGCGTCGGCTCGACGCTCAAGGCCGACGGCGTGACGATCACCAATGCGTCGGAACAGGGGCGAACAGGCGTGGTCGGCAGCCAGGGGGCGCAGATCGACCTGAAGGATGCTGGTATTTTCACGCCGGGCGTCGGCGTGTACCTGTCCAGTTCACAGGCGGCGCTGAAGGACGTGACGATCCGAGGCGGCATCGGCATGCAGTTGAACAGTGTCAGCCTGCTGGATGCGCAGGCGCTGGAAGTGCATGCCGAGCGGAACGCGATCGAGATCGGAGAAGCTTCCGGCGCGGTGCTGTCAGGGGCGACCCTGACATCCGAAAGTGGCTATGGCATACGCGGCGGTAGCGGGGACAGCTATGCCAGGCTGAGCGATGTGTCCATAACGGCCCTGGGCAGCCAGGGTCAGGGCATTGTGTTCTCCCATCGCCTGGCCCGCGAACTGGAGGCGGAAAGACTGACCGTCGAATCCACGGGCATCGGCATCGACATGGCGGGCGGCGACACCCGCTTGAGCGACAGCCTGATCGACACCTACGGCACGGGCGCCTACGGGCTGATTTCCCGGGGCATGGGCGCCGAGGTCACGCTGCGGGATACTCGCCTGACCACCCGAGGCGATGGCGCGATCGGCCTGGTCGCGGGTAACGGAAACATCGGCCAGACGCCCGGACGATCCAGTCATTTTTCCCTGAACGGCGTGCGCATCAGTGCCATGGGCGCCGATGCGCACGGAATCTGGAGCTACACGACCCGCGCCGACGCGGATAATACGCTCGCGTTGGGGCCCGGCACGGTCATTGATACGCAGGACGGCATCGGCCTGCAGGTGAGCGGCGGCGATCACAGTGTGATGCTGGAAGATGCCGACATCATGGCGCGCCAGGGCGGCAAGGCCGAGGACGGCGTGCTGCTGCACATGCGCCCGGCCAAGGTCACCAGCGGCGGCGTCGTCACGATGGTGGAAACCGGGCAGGTCGATCTGAGCGCCAGCGCTTCCGCGCTGAACGGCCACGTCATCGCCGCCAGCGGCACGCTGGACATGCGCCTGAGCAATGGCAGCACGCTCTCCGGCGCCATCAGGGAGAGTGGAACGGGACGCGTCAACAGCCTGGCGCTGGACGGCACGAGCACGTGGAACGTGCGCGGCGATTCCACGCTGGGCACCTTGAGCAATGCCGGCACCGTGGCCTTTTCTTCGCCGGGCGTCGACGGCTTCAAGACGCTGACCGTCCAGAACTACGAAGGCGGCGGCACGCTGGTGCTCAACAGCCAGCTGGGCGACGACAGCTCGCCCACCGACAGGCTGGTCATCGACGGCGGAAGCGCCAGCGGCGACACGGGCCTGCGCGTGATCAACGCCGGCGGCACGGGTGCCTATACCACCTACGGCATCCGTCTGGTCCAGACCGTGAACGGCGGCACCACGGCCGCCAATGCCTTCCATCTGGATGCGGGTTCGACCGGCTACCGCGCCAGCGCGGGCACGCTGGCCCTGAACGGCTACGACTACAGCCTGGTGCGTGGTGGCAATGCTGGCGTGGCGGACGACTGGTACCTGACGTCTTCGGACACGCCGCCGCCCGGACCCGTCGATCCCGTGGATCCCACTGACCCGGTGACGCCGGTCGACCCGGTTGATCCTCCCGATCCGACCGATCCGGGAATTTCTCTTCCTCCGACCGAAGGCGCGGGCAACAGGAACGTCTCGCCCGAGAGCGGCGCCTGGGCCGGCAACCGGCGTGCCGCCCTGCGCCTGTTCGCGCACAGCATGCATGACCGCGATGTCCGTCCGGTCGACGAGGGCGCGGGCAGCGCCAGCCGCAAGCTGTGGACGCGCGTCTACGGCGGCCACGACAGCGGCCTGCGCATGGCCGAGGGGCGCGTCGATGTCGAGACCGACAGCGCCATGGCGCAATTGGGCATCGACCTGTTGCGCGCCCCGCTGGGCGCCGAGGCCGCGCTGCGCGTCGGCCTGATGGCTGGCTACGGCGATGCGCGCACGCGCTCCACCTCTACGCTGCGCCAGCCCGGAACGGGCGCGACGACGCGCGTGCGCGCCACCGGCTCGGTTTCCGGCTACGCCGCCGGCCTGTATGTCACCGCCTATGCCAATGACGCTACCCGCCTGGGCGCCTATGCCGACGGCTGGCTGCAGTACGGTCGCTACGACAACCGCGTCAGCAGTGAACTGGGCACCGCGCGCTATGGCTCCAGCGTCTGGACCGCCTCGCTGGAAACCGGCTATGCCTTCAAGCCTTTCGCGGCCGGTTCGGCGCTGGCCGATATCGTGGTGGAACCCAAGGCGCAGCTCATCCACAGCCGCGACAAGGCCGAAGATGCCACGCTGCAAGGCATGCGCATGCGCAACGGTTCGCGCAGCGATACCGTGATGCGCGCCGGCGTGCGCATCTATCCCAAGCCCGCGCCGGACGCCGCGCCCGCCAGGATCCAGCCGTTCCTGGAAGCGAACTGGATCCGCAATGCCGGCTCGCCGTCGGTGCGCATGGGGTCGAACACGCTGGACGTCGCCCAGGCGCGCAACGCGCTGGAACTCAAGCTCGGCGCCCAGGCGAGCATTGCGCGCAATGTGCAGGTGTCGGCCCAGCTCGTGGGCACGGCAGGCGGCAAGGAGCGCGGCTATGGCGGCATGCTCAACCTGAGTTATCGCTGGTAGCGGTGACGGAGCCCGTCCGCATGGCGGGCTCCTGCAGGGATTGGATGGTATCCGCGGCATGTCGCGCGGCGGCATGCAGGGTCTTTTGGAAAATGCCGTCGCGCAGTTCGAACATTGAACGGATCCAGATACCGGCAATATTGCGAGTAATCGAATGCGCGCCATGACGCGGAATCGCGCCGCCACGCGCGCCCTGGCGTCTTTTCCTCCCGTTTGCCAGAAAAAAACAACAGAAGCATGAAAAGCCGCCAGCGCGCGCATCGCGCCGGTGCTTCCGTGATCAATCCGCTGGTAGCATTGGCTCACTGCGGGGCCGGCAAGATCGAAGCCGGGCCGCAGGCTTGCAGGAATAGCGATGCTGATCGGTGAATACAGTCCCCTCCTGGTTTTTCTTTCTTTAATTGTTGCGATTGTTGCGTCGTATACGGCGCTGGACATGGCGGGGAGGATCAGCAATGTCCGTGGGCGGGCCGCGAAATACTGGCTCGCCGGCGGGGCATCGGCGATGGGCCTGGGCATCTGGTCCATGCACTTTGTCGGCATGCTGGCCTTCAGCCTGCCGATCCCGCTGGGCTACGACCCGTGGATCACGCTGATGTCGCTGCTGATCGCCATCGCGTTTTCCGCCTATTCGCTGCACCTGGTCTGCCAGGAGCGCCTGCCCTGGCAGAAGCTGGCGGTGGGCGCGCTGCTGATGGGCGCCGGCGTGGCCGGCATGCACTACACCGGCATGATCGCCATGCGCATGGCGCCGGGCATCGCCTACGACCCGGCCCTGTTCGCGCTTTCCATCCTCATCGCGGTGCTGGCATCGGGCGCGGCGCTGTGGATCGCGTTCAATCTCCGGCACAACACCACGCGCGTGCGGCGCATGCGCCTGCTGGGCGCAGTGGTCATGGGCATCGCCATCGTCGGCATGCACTACACGGGCATGGCGGCCGCCAATTTCCCGCTGGGCAGCATCTGCGGCGCCTTCGCCGGCGGTCTCAGCCCGGAATGGCTGGCGTTGTTCATCATCACGGTCACCATGTCGGTGATGGGCACGGCGCTGCTCGTGTCGTTGCAGGACCTGCGGCTGGAGACCACGACCTCGACGTTGTCCAGTTCCCTGGTCAAGGCGAACGAGGAACTGACCTATCTGGCGCTGCACGACAACCTGACCAAGCTGGCCAACCGCCTGCTGCTGGATGACCGCCTCAAGCAGGCGCTGCGCACGGCGCGGCGCGACAAGGACCTGACTTTCGCGCTGATGTTCCTGGACCTGGACGGCTTCAAGGCCATCAACGACGTCTACGGCCATCACGTGGGCGATCTGCTGCTGATCGAAGTGGCGCAGCGCATACGCGGCGCCCTGCGCGAGGAAGACACCGTCGCCCGCATGGGCGGCGACGAGTTCGTGATCCTGGCGCTCAACATGGATCCGGCCAGCGCGGGCCGCCTGGCGGAAGACCTGATCGAGGCGATCCGCGAGCCGTTCCGCATCGATATCCATCAGCTCGCCATCTCGCTGAGCATTGGCATCGCCATCTATCCCAACGACGGCATCGACCAGGACGACCTGCTGACCAACGCCGACGCGGCGATGTACCACGCCAAGGGCATGGGCCGGGATACGTACTGCTTCTTCCAGTCGTCGATGAACGCCAATGTGCATCGCCAGCTGCAGCTGGTGCAGGACATGCGCCGCGCGCTGGAAAACAGCGAATTGCGACTGCACTACCAGCCCAAGTTCATGGCGCCCGACGGCCCCATCATCGGCGTCGAGGCGCTGGTGCGCTGGCAGCATCCCACGCTGGGCCTGTTGATGCCGGACGAGTTCATCCCCATCGTGGAGAAGACCGGACTGGTGATTCCGCTGGGCAAGTGGGTGCTGAACGAAGCCTGCCGGCAACTGGCGGCCTGGCACCGGGAACACGGTATTCGCTGGAGCGTGGCGGTCAACCTGTCGGCGGTGCAGTTCGGTCATCCGGACCTGGTGGGGACCGTGTCCGACGTGCTGCGGCGTCATGGCCTGGACGCCAGCTATCTGACGCTGGAGGTCACGGAATCCACCGCCATGAAGAACGCCGATGCGAGCCTGGCCATCCTGCAGCAGCTGCACGAGATGGGCGTGCGCATTTCCATCGATGACTTCGGCACCGGCTATTCCAGCCTGCTATACCTGAAGCGCCTGCCGGCCACGGAATTGAAGATCGATCGCGGCTTCGTGCGAGACCTGGAGCAGGACACCGAGGACGCCGCCATCGTGTCGGCCATCATCGCGCTCGGCAACGCCTTGAAGGTGCAGGTCGTGGCCGAAGGCGTGGAAACGCCCGAACAGCGCGAGTTCCTGACCGAATTGGGCTGCCATTCGCTGCAGGGCTTTTTGCTGGGCAAGCCGATGAACGTGGAGTCTGTCGAATCGCTGATGACGCAGGACAGGCTGACCATCGATGCGGGCAAGGCTGGCTGAAGGCCGCCGGCAGCGGCCGATTCCGGTCACTGCATGCCGACGCCGATCCCCGGCGCTCAGTCCAGCGTCGCGCCCGTGAACTTGACGATCTCGGCGTAGCGCGTGATGTCCTGCCGCACGAAGGCGTCCAGTTCCCGCGGGCTGCTGCTGACCGCGGTGGCGGCCTCGGCGTCGAGCAGGCGACGGAAATCCGGCGACGCCACGGCATGGCGCGCCGCGTCGTTGAGCGCCGCCACAACGTCGGCCGGCATGCCTGCCGGGCCGAACAGCGCGAACCAGGCATTCGATTCAAAGCCCTTGATCGTGTCGCCGATGGGCGGCACGCCGGGAAACTGCGGCAGCGGCTGCGGGCTGGTCAGGCCCAGCGCCTTGAGCGCGCCGGACTTGATATGCGGCTGTGCGTTGAGCGAACTGGCGACCATCATGTCGACCTGGCCACCGAGCAGGTCGCTGATCGCCGGCGCCGTGCCCTTGTAGGGCACATTCAGGATATCCAGCCCGGCCATCATCTTCATGCGCTCGCCGGCCATGTGCAGCGACGAGCCCAGCGCGCCGACCGCCATCGTGTACTTGCCAGGATGCGCCCGGACCTGTTCGACGAAGGCGGCCATGTCCTGGGCGGGGAAGTCCTTGCGTGTCACCAGCAGGCTGGGCACCCGGGCCAGCATGCTGATGGGTGTGAAGTCGCGGACCGGGTCGAAGGGCAGCTTGCGGTATAGCGAGGCGTTGATCGAAAAGCTCGTGAAGGTGACCAGCAGCGTGTTGCCGTCGGGCGCGCTCTTGGCGACGTAGTCGGCGGCGATGTTGCCGCCGGCGCCGGGACGGTTCTCGATCATGACGGTGCGCCGGAGCGTCTGGCTCATGTGCTGGCCGATGTTGCGGGCCACGGTGTCCGTGGTGCCGCCGGGCGGTGCGCCGACCACCAGCTTGACGGGCGGGGTCTGGGCGGCGGCGGGCAGGCCGAACGCGCAGGCGACGAGCGCGCAGCGCGACAGGAAGCGGTGAAGTCGGGCCAAGGTTTCGTCTCCGGTGGATGCCGCGACGGCAGGCGCCCACCTTACCCATGCGCGCGCGAGCGGCGCAAGCCGTAGCGGCTCATGGCTTTCCCGACCTCGGGCCGCGTCAGGCCGGACGGGCGTCGGCCCGTCCGTTCATGCGCCGCCGGCTCAATCGTCCAGCGCGGGCACGGTGCCGATCTGCGCCAGGATGCGAGGCGATCCCATGTCGCCGGTTTCCTTGTCCACCATGACCTCGTAGGCGGCCACGCCGGCGAATTTCGCCGCCATGGAATTGGCGATGCGGATCGCGCCGAACTCGCTGCTGGCGGGGCGGATCTCGCCGGGGGCGACGCCGGCGGCGCGATAGGGTACGACGATGTATTGCATGACGTGAGCGGCTTCGGACATGAGCGTCTCCAGGCGACGGGTTGCACAGGCGAGCGCAATGTATCAGGACAACTGTGATTTTGTACAGTGGTTTTTGCAGGCTGATTGTCCCCAGGAAAACCCCTAGCGCGCGATTCTTGATCAGGCGCCATCCCCGGATTTAATATTTTCGAAAATCTAAATCTTTTTATAAAAAGAGGCTGGGATGGAGACGAACAGGTACGACGCATACCGCGAAGACCGGGCAGGCCGCGCCAATGTGGCCGACTCGCCGGAGCGCGTCGCCTATTACCAGGAGCTGGCGCGGCTGGAGACCGGCGCGCTGTGGACGGTGGCGAACAAGATCGAGCCCTGGGCGCCGCGCTCGGCCTCGGTGCCGGTGGTCTGGCGCTACCAGGACCTGCGCGGCCACGTGCTGCGCTCGGCCGAGCTGGTCTCGCCCGAGGAAGCCGGCCGCCGCGTGATCTACCTGAACAATCCCGGCCGTCGCGACGTGGCCGCCGCCGTGGGCTGGCTGTACTCGGGCCTGCAGGTGATGAAGCCCGGCGAGCTGGCCTCGGCGCACGCGCACTCGCATTCGGCGCTGCGCTTCATCATGGAAGGCAGCGGCGCATACACCATCGTCGACGGCCACAAGATGACGCTGGGCGCGAACGACTTCGTGCTCACGCCCAACGGCACCTGGCACGAACACGGCGTGTCCGAGGACGGCACCACCTGCATCTGGCAGGACGGCCTGGACATCCCGCTGGTCAACGCGCTGGAAGCCGGCTTCTATGCCGTGCATCCGGACCTGAACCAGGCCGTCACGCATCCAGTCGACGACACCACCGCCACCTGGGGCGGCGTGGCGCTGCGTCCGCAGGCCTCGGGCTGGACCAAGCCCTATTCGCCGCTGTTCAAGTACGAATGGGAGCCCACCTACGAGGCGCTGCGCCGCTACGCGCGCGTCACCGCCGGCAGCCCCTATGAAGGCGTGCTGCTGGAGTACGTGAATCCCATGACCGGCGGGCCGGTGATGCCGACCATCGGCGCCAGCATGCAGCTGCTGCGGCCGGGCGAACACACCAAGGCGCACCGCCACACCGGCAGCTTCATCTACCAGGTGGCCAAGGGCAGCGGCTATTCCATCATCGAGGGCCGGCGCTACGACTGGACCGAGCGCGACATCTTCTGCGTGCCGTCCTGGGCCATGCACGAGCACGTCAACCTGTCCTCGAACGACGACGCCTGCCTGTTCTGTTTCAACGACCTGCCGGTCATGCGCGCGCTGTCGCTGTACCGCGAAGAGGCGCTCAAGGACAACGACGGTCATCAGACGCTGATCTGACGCGGTTCCAACAACGATTTTCTCTCCGACGCCCCGGCCCGCCGGGACGCCCGTATCCACTCGTCTTGAATTTTCTGGAGTTCCTATGCGCTTGGTGACTTTTCGCGCCCATCCCGCCGCCGCTGGCCGTCTTGGCGCGCTGGCCGACGGCTATGTGATCGACCTGGCCCTGCTGGGACAGGCCGGCGGCGTGGCGCTGCCCGATGACATGCTGAGCTTCATCGACCTGGGCCCGGCCGCGCTGGCGCAGGCCGCGCGCCTGCTCGAACAGTTCCGTGGCGCCTGGCCCGTGGGCGCCGCGCTGCCGCAGGAGAACGTCAAGCTGCTGGCGCCCATCCCGCGCCCGCGCAAGAACATCTTCGGCATCGGCCTGAACTATGTCGAGCACGTCGAGGAATCCAGCCGCACGCTGGATACGTCCGCCGACCTGCCCAAGCAGCCGGTGATCTTCTCCAAGCCGCCCACCACCGTGATCGGCCCGGGCGATGCGATCGAGCACAACGCCCGCATCACGCAGCAGCTGGACTGGGAAGTCGAGCTGGCCGTGATCATGGGCCGGCGCGCCGCGCGCGTGGCCGAGGCCGACGCGCTGTCCTACGTGTTCGGCTATAGCGTGATGCTGGACATGAGCGCGCGCGACTGCCGCCGCGCCGGCCAGTGGATCTATTCCAAGGGCCAGGACACCTATGCGCCGTTCGGTCCCTGCATCGTGACCGCCGACGAGATCCCGGATCCGCAGAAGCTGGACCTGTGGCTCACGGTGAACGGCGAGAAGAAGCAGGGTTCGAACACGCGCCACATGCTGTTCAAGGTGCCGTTCCTGATCTCGGACATCAGCGCCGGCATCACGCTGGAGCCGGGCGACATCATCGCCACCGGCACGCCGGAAGGCGTGGGCGCGGGCCGCAGCCCGCAGGAATGGCTGTGGCCGGGCGACGTGGTCGAGGCCGGCGTCGAGGGCATCGGCACGCTGCGCCATCCGGTCGTGGCCGTGTAAGGGCCGGCATTCCAAGCAATGAATCCGCCCGGCGCGAGACGCCGGGCCATGCAGTCTCCAAGGGGAAAAACATGAACTGCAAAATGATCCTGGGATGCCTAGCGCTGGCCGCGGGCGCGTCGGCGCAGGCGGCCGGTCCGGTGAAGATCGGCTTCATCGCCACGCTGTCCACGCCGGCCGGCTACATCGGCGAGGACGAGCGCGACGCCTTCAACCTGGCCATCCAGCAGGGCGGCGGCAAGCTGGGCGGCGTGCCGGTCGAGCTGGTGATCGAGGACGACGGGCTCAAGCCCGCCAACGCCAAGCAGGCCGCCGACCGGCTGCTGCAATCGGGCGTCAGGCTCTACACCGGCGTGAACTTCTCGAACGTGCTGGCGGCAGTCGTGCCGGGCGTGGTGAAGTCGGGCGCGTTCTACGTCAGCCTGAACCCCGGCCCGTCGAACTTCGCCGGCGAGAAGTGCGATCCCAACTACTTCGTCGCGTCCTACCAGAACGACGCCTTCCACACCGCCGGCGGCGTGGCGGCCAATGAACTGGGCTACAAGCGCGTGGTGCTGCTCGCGCCGAACTACCAGGCCGGCCGCGACGCCATCGAGGGCTTCAAGCGCACCTACAAGGGCGAGGTCGCGGCCGAGATCTACACCAAGCTCGACCAGTCGGACTTCTCGGTCGAGCTGGCGCGGCTGCGTTCGCTGGCGCCCGACGCGATCTACCAGTTCCATCCCGGCGGCACCGGCATCAACTTCGTCAAGCAGTACGCGGCGGCCGGGCTGAACAAGACCATCCCCATGCTGATGCCCAGCTTCTCGATGGATGCCCGCATGATCCAGGCCACCGGCGACGCCTCGCTGGGCGCCTACACCACCGGCATCTGGTCGATGGACTTCGACAATCCGCAGTCCAAGGCCTTCGTGGAAGCGTTCAAGAAGGCCTATGGCCGCGCGCCCACCGACTACGCCATGCAGGCCTACGACACGGCCCAGCTGATCGGCGCGGGCCTGAAGGCCACCGGCGGCGACCTGTCCAAGGCGGCCGAATTCCGCGCCGCGCTGCGCAAGCCCGAGTTCGCCTCGCTGCGCGGCAAGTTCAGCATGAACGTCAACCAGCACCCGATCCAGGACCTGTACCTGATGCGCGTCGAGAAGGGCGCCGACGGCAGCCTGTCGCCGCGCCTGGTCCGCAAGCTGGTGTCCGATGACAAGGACGCCTACGCCCAACTCTGCAAGATGCCGTCATGACGCTATTGTTCGAGCAGTTGCTCAACGGGCTGCAGTTCGGCGCCATGCTGTTCATGCTGGCGGCCGGACTGACCCTGATCTTCGGGATCATGGGCGTGGTCAACCTGACCCACGGCTCGTTCTACATGGTGGGCGCGTACTGCGCCGCCTACGCCATCGGCACCACCGGCTCGTTCCTCGCGGGCGTACTGGCGGCGCTGCTGGGGGCGGGGCTGTACGGCCTGACGGTCGAGATCCTGGTGATACGCCGGCTCTACAAGCGCGATCACCTGTACCAGGTGCTGGCCACCTTCGGCCTGCTGCTGTTCAGCAACGAGGCGGTCAGCCTGATCTTCGGCCGCCGTCCGCCGCTGGTCGGCATCCCGTCCTTCCTGGAAGGCGCGGCGACGCTGGCGCCGGGCTTCCAGTACCCGATCATCCGGCTGGCCTTCATCGCCATCGGCGCGGCCGTGGCGCTGGGCCTGTGGTGGCTGGTCAACCGCACCCGCGTCGGCATGCTGATCCGCGCCGGCGCCGACGACCGCGAGATGGTCGACGCGCTGGGCATGGATATCAAGAAACTCTACACCCTGGTGTTCGGCCTGGGCGCGCTGCTGTGCGGCCTGGCGGGCGTGATGGCCGCGCCGCTGCTGGCCGTCGAGATCGGCATGGGCGAGCGCATCCTGATCACCACCTTCGTGGTCATCGTGATCGGCGGCGTGGGCTCGGTGCGCGGGGCGCTGGCCGGCGCGCTGCTGGTGGGCATGGTGGACAGCCTGGGGCGCGCCTTTCTGCCGCAGCTGCTGGGCGCGGTGTTCTCGCCGGCCACCGCCGATCCGCTGGCCGCGGGCCTGGCCTCGGCCAGCATTTACGTACTGATGGCGATCGTGCTGATCGCCAAGCCGGGCGGGTTGTTCCCGGCGCGAGGATGAGCATGGGCATGACACTTTCCAATCGCGGCCGCTGGGGCCTGGCGGGGCTAGCCCTGCTGATCCTGCTGCCGGCCGCGGCGGCGGCATCGGGCTCGCCGTTCCTGATCGGCGTGGTGACGCGCTTCCTGATCTATGGCCTGGCAGCCGTCAGCCTGGACCTGGTCATCGGCTATGGCGCCATGGTGAGCTTCGGCCACGCCATGTTCTTCGGCCTGGGCGGCTATGCCGTGGGCATCATCGCCTTCCACACGTCCGAGGCCGGACCCATCTTCGGCTGGGCCGGCAGCAACGCGGCGCTGGTGGTCTGGCCGATCGCGCTGGCGGTGTGCGCGCTGGCCGGCTGGGTCTTCGGCTACCTGGCGCTGCGCACGCGCGGCGTGCAGTTCATCATGATCACGCTGGCGTTCGGGCAGATGGTGTACTTCATCCTGGTGTCGCTGCAGTTCTACGGCGGCGACGACGGGCTGATGATCTCGGCGCGCAACACGCTGCCGGGCATCAACCTGGAAAGCCCGCTGGTTTTCTACTACGTGTGCCTGGCGCTGCTGACGGTCTGGACGCTCCTGTGCATGCGCATCACCAGCTCGCGCTTCGGCATGGTGCTGCAGGCGCTGCGCCAGAGCGAGCGGCGCGCGCTGAATCTGGGCGTGGCGCCCACGCCGTACCGTCTGGGGGCCTTCGTGCTGTCGGCGGTGGGCACCGGCCTGGCCGGCGTGCTGTGGGCCAACTATGCCGGCCTGGTGACGCCGGACATGGCCGCCTGGACCAAGTCGGGCGAGCTGATGGCCATCGTGATCCTGGGCGGCGTGGGCACGCTGCTGGGGCCGATCGCCGGCGCCGCCGTGTTCCTGGGGCTGGAGCAGGTGCTGACATCGCTGACCGAGCACTGGCTGCTGTACATGGGGCCGATCCTGGTGCTGGTGGTGCTGTGCGGCCAAAAGGGCTTGTTCGGCAGCCTCTTGGAGACGCGCCATGCTGATTAAGCCCACCCCCGAAGCGCTGCGCGCTTCCCCCTCAAGGGGGCGCCTCGGCGGACCGGCGGAGCCGGATCCGCGCGGCCCCGGTAGAAACAGTCGCGATGGCGACGCTGCTGCTCATGGTGAGGCCGGCGCGCTGCTGCGCCTGTCCGGCCTGCGCAAGGCCTTCGACGCGGTGGTGGCCACCAACGGCGTGGACCTGGACGTGCGCGCCGGCGAGATCCACGCCATCATCGGCCCGAACGGCGCAGGCAAGTCCACGCTGATCGCGCAGATCTGCGGCGAGATCCGGCCCGATTCCGGCTCCATCCACCTGGACGGCCGCGACGTGACGGCGCTGCGCGCCTTCGAGCGGGCGCGGCTGGGTCTGGGCCGCTCGTTCCAGATCACCGAGCTGTGCCAGGAATACACGGCGCTGGAGAACGTGATCCTGTCCTGCATGCTCAAGACCGGCCGGGCCTTTCAGCTCTGGTCCGACCCGCGCCGCGACGCCGGGCTCAAGGAGCAGGCGCTGGGCTGGCTGGAGCACGTGGGCCTGCGCGACCGCCGCCATGTGCGCACCGCCGACCTGGCGCATGGCGAGAAGCGCCAGCTGGAGCTGGCCGTGGCGCTGGCCCGCTCGCCGCGATTGCTGCTGCTGGACGAGCCCATGGCCGGCATGGGGCCGGAGGAATCGGCCCGCATGACCCGGCTGCTGCAAGGCATGAAGGGGCAGTACGGCATCCTGCTGGTCGAGCACGACATGGACGCCGTGTTCGCGCTGGCCGACCGCATCAGCGTGCTGGTGTACGGCAAGGTGGTGTTCAGCGGGCCGCCCGACGCGGTGCGCCGCCATCCGGAGGTGCGCGCCGCCTACCTGGGCGAGGAAAGCGCCGGCGAGGCGCGGGCTTTGGGAGAAGCGCATGTTGAAGGTTGAGGAGCTGACCGGCGGGTACGGGTCCAGCAAGGTGCTGTTCGGCATGGCCTTCGAGGCCAGCGAGGGCGAAGTCATCTCGCTGATCGGCCGCAATGGCATGGGCAAGACCACCACCGTCAAGACGCTGATGGGCATGCTGCCCGCCACCGGCGGCAGCGTGACCTTCCGTGGCCGCGTGCTGGGCCGCTCGGCGCCCAGCGCGGTGGCGCGCCTGGGCGTGGGCCTGGTGCCCGAGGGGCGGCGCGTGTTCGGTTCGCTGAGCGTGCGCGAGAACCTGGTGGCCACGGCGCGGCCCGCGTCCGGCGGTTGGTCGCTGGAGCGCGTGTATGAACTGTTTCCCAGGCTGAAGGAACGCAGCGGCCAGTCCTCGCGCACGCTGTCCGGCGGCGAGCAGCAGATGCTGGTGGTCGGCCGCGCGCTGATGACCAATCCCAAGCTGCTGATCCTGGACGAGGCCACCGAAGGCCTGGCGCCGCTGATCCGCCAGGAAATCTGGCGTTGCCTGCGCGCATTGAAGGCCGAGGGCCAGACCATCCTGGTGATCGACAAGAACCTGCCGGAAATGGCCACCCTGGTCGACCGGCATTACATCGTGGACAAGGGGCGCGTAGCCTGGTCCGGCAAACCCGCCGAGCTGTCGGCGCAGCCGGAACTGGCGCAGCGCTACCTGGGCATCTGAACGGAGACGAACGCATGTTGAACCTGCCTGTATTCAAGGCCGCCGCGGTCCAGGCCGCGCCGGTATTCCTGGACACCGACGCCACCGTCGACAAGGCCTGCGCGTTGATATCCGAGGCCGCCGGCAACGGCGCCAAGCTGGTCGCGTTCCCGGAGGTCTACATCTCGGCCTATCCGTACTGGAGCTGGGTGATGAACCCGGTCGAGGCCAGCCCCTGGTTCGAGAAGCTGTGCCGCAGCGCCATCGAACTGCCCGGCCCGGAAATCCGCCGCATCGCCCAGGCCGCGCGCCAGCATCGCGTCCACGTAGTGATGGGCGTGAACGAGCGCAGCCGCCATGGCGTCAGCACCATCTACAACACCATGGTGTTCATCAGCGACGAAGGCCGCATCCTGGGCCGGCATCGCAAGCTGGTGCCGACCTGGGCCGAGAAGCTGACCTGGGCGCACGGCGACGGCGAGTCGCTGCGCGTGTACGACACCCCGGTCGGCAAGCTGGGCGGCCTGGCCTGCGGCGAGAACACCAACACCCTGGCGCGCTTCTCGCTGCTGGCGCAGGGCGAGATGGTGCACGTGGCCAGCTACATCTCGCTGCCGGTGGCGCCGCCCGACTACGACATGGCCGAGGCGATCCGGCTGCGGGCCTCGGCCCACAGCTTCGAGGGCAAGGTGTTCACCGTGGTGTCCTGCTCCACGATCTCGAAAGAGATTCAGGATGCCATCGGCGCCAGCCACCCGCAGGCCCGCGAGACGCTGGCCCGCCGCAACAGCGCGTTCTCCGGCATCATCGGGCCGGACGGCCGTGTCATCGGCGAACCGCTGATCGATGATGAAGGCATTGTCTATGCCGACATCGACCTGTCGCGTTGCATCCAGCCGAGGCAGATGCACGACATCGTGGGCCACTACAACCGCTTCGACGTGTTCGACCTGCGGGTGAACCGCCGGCCGTTGCGGGCCGCCCGCTTTGACGACGGACAGGAGCCGGACCTGAACGAGGGGCTGGACGAGGGGTTGGACGAGGGCAAGACGCCGGCCGAGGCCAGGGCGCGCGGGTAGAATGAGCCGCCCGCGCGTCGCCGCGCCGCAGCGGCCGCAATCAGCCAGCCGCGCACGCCGCGCGGCCGGCTCGCCGGCGCGCCCGCGCCGCGCGCGGACCAAGCCGCCTGTCTGGAGAGCATCTTGAGACCAAGAATCAAAGCGTCCCGCCTGGACGAGCCCGGGTCGGACGGAAGCCCCGAAATAGAAGAAATCACGCTGTCCGAGCAGGTCTACCGGCTGCTGCGGCGGGACATCATGAGCGGCGCCTTCGCGCCGGGCCAGTCGCTGCGCCTGGAGCTGCTCAAGCAGCGCTACGGCAGCAGCTTCTCGCCCATCCGCGAGGCGCTCAACCGCCTGCGCAGCGAGCGCATGGTGGTCAGCACCACCTCGCGCGGTTTTCGCATCGCGCCGCTGTCGGTCGAGGAAATGTGGGACGCCTGCGAAACCCGCATCCTGATCGATTGCGAGGCGCTGCGGCGTTCATTGGGCAACGCCGACGACGCCTGGGAGGCGCGGCTGGTGGGCGCCTATCACGCGCTGACGCTGGCCGCGCAGCGAGCCGGCGAGGCCGTCCCGCCGGACCAGGAACTGGAAGAGCTGCTGGAAGCGCGCCACCTGGATTTCCACCACGCGCTGATCGGGGCCTGCCGCTCGCACTGGCTGCTGGATCTGTCCACGCAGCTGTATGCGCAGACCGAGCGCTACCGCCGTCCGGCGCGCGCCGGCGCGACCGCCTACGGGCCGGAGCGCAATGTCGACGACGAGCACCGCCAGCTGCTGGACGCGGCGCTGTCGCGCGACGCCGACAAGTCGGCGGCCATGCTGGCCGCGCATTACCGCAAGACCGCGCAGTTCATCGAACACATCATCTCGACCCAGGACAGGCAGGCCCTTCATGCGTGACGTCACTCCCGATCTTTTCTTCGCCTCGATCGCCGAGCGCGAGGTGCAGTACAACGCGCGCGCCTCGGTCGCGGATTTCGACGCCTGCGTGCGCCGCTACGCGGAATCGGCGGCGCGCGTGCGCACGCGCCGGCCGGCCGTGCTGAACCTGCGGTACGGCATGGGCCAGGACGAAAGGCTGGACCTGTTCCTGCCGGCCGCCGCGCAGGCTTCGGCGCCGCTGTTCGTGTTCATCCATGGCGGCTACTGGCGCTCGCAGCGCAAGGAAGACGCGCCCGTCATGGCCGAGGCGTTCAACGCGGCCGGCGCCGCCGTGGCCACGCTGGAGTACACGCTGCTGCCCGAAGCCACGCTGCCCGAGGTGGTGCGCGAGGTCCGCTCCGCCGTGGCCTGGCTGTACCGCAACGCCGCCGCCTATGGCGTGGATCCCGCGCGCATCTACGTCAGCGGCAGCTCGGCCGGCGGCCATCTGGCGGGCATGCTGGCCGCGCCGGACTGGCAGGCGCGCTACGGCGTGCCGGACGACGTGATCAAGGGCACGCTGGCCCTGAGCGGCCTGTTCGACCTGCGCCCGCTGTGCGACATCAGCGTCAACGACTGGCTGCGCCTGACGCCCGAGCAGGCCAGGCTGCAAAGCCCGATCTTTCACCTGCCCGCGCAGGCCGGTCCCATGCTGCTGGCCGTGGGCGGCCTGGAGACGCAGGGTTTCAAGAATCAGACCGATGCCTATGAGGCCGCCTGGCGCGCCGCCGGCCTGCAGTCCACGCGCATCGCCACGCCGCAGTGCAATCACTTCGATCTGGTCAATGAGCTGGAGGATCCGGACAGCGATCTGACGCGGGCGACCTTGGTGATGATGGGGCTGCGGTGAGCGCCAGTCCCGAAGCGTTGCGCGTCTTCCTGCGAAATATCAGTCCGTGGCCGCCAATGACCGTACCGGCGGCTGCTCATGCTGTTGCGCCTGCCACAAGTCGTAGTTGGCCTGCATCGCCAGCCAGGCCCGTGCGGTGCTGGCGCCGGCCTGCTCCAGCCGGACGGCCAGGTCTGGGCTGATGCCCGCCTTGCCGTTGAGCACCCGCGACAGCGCCACGCGCGACATGGCCAGCCGGCTGGCGGCTTCGGTGACGGACAGGCCCAATGCCTCGATGACGTTCTCCCGGAGGATTTCGCCTGGGTGCGGGGGATTGTGCATCATGCCCGGAAGCTTGGCGCGAAGCGTCTGGGGGCATGGGCTGCGTGGGAGCCGCGTGCCGGGCTTGCGCGACGAGGCGCGCGTTGAGCGCTTGCGATTGAGGACAGGGGTCATGGGCGGGCGTATCTTGCATGAGATAGGCCGCACCATAGTCCGCGCCTGGCGCGTCGGCAATCTGCGGTTTACCGAGGGGCCAGGATGGGTTGGGTCCGGGCCGCGCTCAGAAAATGATGGCTGGGGGAGACGCGAACGCTACTTCTGCGGCGTATACCGCAGCTCATCCAGCTGATAGCCCTGCGCCTTGGCGGCGGCCAGCGCGCGGTCCAGCTCTTCCTGCGGCAGCTGGGGCGAGCGCGACAGGATCCACAGATACTTGCGGTCGGGCGTGCCGACCACGGCCCAGCGGTATTCCGGGTCCAGGCCGATGATCCAGTAGTCGCCCTTGAAGGGGGGCAGGAACGTGACTTCCAGCTTGGCGTTGTTGCTGCCTTCGACCACGGTGGCCGTGCCGGACGCGGAATCGACCTCGCCGTCCTTGTTGCGGCAGCGGTTGTTCACGCCCACGCTGCCGTCCGGATGCAGCGTGTATTCGGCCGTGGTGTCGCCCACGCAGTCGCGCTGGAACACCATGGGGAAGTTGGCGATTTCGTACCACATGCCGGCGTAGCGTTTCAGGTCCACCGACTCCACGGTTTGCATGGGCGGCGGGGCGGCGTGGGCGACGCTGGCCATGCTGGCGGCCAGGGCCAGCAGGGCGGTTGCGATGCGGCGCATGAGTAAGACCTCCTGGTGTGACGAACGACCGGCCCGCCGGCGGGCATCGCCGCGCCTCGGACCAAAACCCTAACGATACGCCTTATTTGCGCGGCGCCTTGAGCGCGGCGTGGTAACGGGCGACATAGGTGTCGAAATCCTCCGTGTCGGCCTGCTCGATGCGGATCTGCTCGGCGGCCGAGTCGCGCGCGGCCTGCTCATAGGCGGCGGCCGTCGCGGCGGGCAGCGGCTGCGCGCGCAGCGTCTCGGCGTGCTTGCGGCTCAGGTCCAGCGAGTAGTCGTGGAACGAGACGCCGCCGTCGACCAGCTCGCGCAGCAGGCGCGCCGAGGGCGTGGCATCGGGATCGCCGCGCGGGGCGCGCGGGGCGGCCAGCGCGCGGGCGTAGGCGTCGCCGCCCAGCGCCGAGTCATACAGGGCGGCGTAGGGCGCGATGCGGTCCAGCAGTTCGTTGCCCCATTGCGCCAGGCTCACGGGCTGGCCTTCGCGGTCCAGTTGCAGGCCGGGCTTGCGGCCTTCCTTGACGACGGTGGAGAAGTTGTCGGCGCTGCGCTGGCAATAACCGCTGGCGGGGAAGTAGGGGCTGTCGGATGCGGCGCAGAACAGCAGGAAGGCATCGACGAAGCGGCCGGTCTCGGCCTGGATGCCGACCGGCGCGTAGGGGTCGATGTCCAGGCAGCGCACTTCCACGTACTGCACGCCGCGCTCGGCCAGCGCGGTGATCGGGCGCTCGCAGCGGCCGGTGGCGCGCTTGGGGCGGATGCTCGAGTAGTACTCGTTTTCGATCTGCAGCACGTTGGTGTTGAGCTGGATCCACTGGCCGTCGCGGTGGGTGCCGATCTTCTGGTAATCGGGCCAGGGCTGGGTGACGGCATCGAACAGGCGGCCCAGGAAGGTGTCCAGGTCGTTGTAGCAGAGCTTGAGCTGCGACTGGGCCTTGTTCTGGTAGCCCAGGTCGCTCATGCGCAGGCTGGTGGCGTGCGGCAGGTACAGCGTGTGGTCGCCCAGGCTTTGCAGCGGGTGTTCGTGGCCGCGCAGGAAATCACGCGCCAGCGCCGGCGCCGCGCCGAACAGGTACATCAGCAGCCAGGAATAGCGGGTGAAGTTGCGGATCAGCCCGATATAGCCGCGCGAGCGGCGGTCCTGGGTGGTGCCGGGCGCGGTGTCCAGCACGTCCCACAGCCCGTCGGCCAGCGAGTAGTTGTAATGCACGCCGGCGATGCACTGCATGGTCTTGCCATAGCGCTCGGCCAGGCCACGGCGGTAGACGTGCTTGAGCATGCCGGTATTGGAGGTGCCGTACCAGGCGATGGGGATGTCCGCCTCGCCGGGCAGCGTGGCCGGCATGGACTGGTTCCAGATCAGCTCCTGGCCCAGTACGCTGTAGACGTGGCGGTGGGTATCGCTAAGCTCACCCAGCAGCGCGTCGACGTCGCGGTGGGTGCCGGTGATCAGTTCCAGCAGCGACTCGGAGTAGTCCGTGGTGACGTGTTCGTTGGTCAGCGCCGAGCCCAGGCGGGCGGGGTGGGGCGTCAGGGCCAGCTTGCCCTGGCCGTCCACGCGCAGGCCTTCTTTCTCGATGCCCCGCAGGGTGTCCTTGAGCAGCGGCAGGTTGGCTTCCAGGCGGGCGTAGCGGTTGGCGGCGGTATCGGTCACGGAGTCTTCTCGTTCGGGTCTGTCGCCGGATTTTACGGGGTGCTGGCCTCCTCTGCCGAGGGAGTCAATACTGGGGACAGGGACAATGCCTGCGCGGTGCGCGCCAGCCATTCATCCAGGTCGGCGTAGACCGGGTCCGCGATCGGGGCGGTTTCGTTGAAGATCTCGTGCCAGGCGGTGTCGTACCAGCGCAGGGTCAGCAGCTCGGCCGGCGCGCGCTGGGCGAACTGGCGGCTGCCTTCGGCGGCCACGATGGAATCGTCGCCCGCCACCATCAGCAGGGTGCGGCAGGACAGCAGATGGGCTTCGCGCAGCGAGGCGGCGCCGCCTTCGTCGACGAAGCGCGCCAGCCGGCCCGTCATGCTGCGACGCACCAGCGGATCGCTGCGGTAGGCCTTGACCACGGCCCGGTCGTGCGAGATGCGGGCCGGCGCCAGGCCGTGCGGCACGCGCAGATCGGGCGTGTGGCGCGACATCCAGGTCAGCGTGCGTCGCACCCAGGGCGGCACGTGCACCACGAAGGGCGGCGAGCTGAGCACCAGTGCGTCCAGTTCCACCAGGCGCCGCAGCGCGATCCGCACAGCCACCAGCGCGCCCAGGCTGTGGGCCAGCAGAATGGGTGGGCGGCCCTGCGCGCGGGTCCAGGCCCGCAGCCGGTCCACGGCGTCGGTCACCAGGTCATCTTCCTGGACCAGCGTGGCGGGCCGCCCGCTGGAACGGCCATGGCCGCGGTGGTCGTGCGCGCCCACCACCCAGCCGCGCGCGGTCAGCCAGCGGGCCAGCCGGTCATAGCGGCCGGCATGCTCGCTCAGGCCATGCAGCAGGTAGATGCTGGGCGTGCCCGGGCCGTCGATCGGCGGGGGGACGTTGGGGGCGGCCGGCCAGAGATAATTGGCCAGTGGCGTGCCGTCGGGCGCGGGGGTCATCGAAATCGGCGACAATTTCTGGCTTCCTTGGTTTGAACAGGTCGTGAGGCCCTGCGGACAATGACGATTTCATCGCTGTTTCGTTTCACGTTCAAGAAAGCCGGCGCGATCGTTGCGCTGGCCGCCATCGTGGCCTGTTCGCCCAGTTACAACTGGCGCGAGCTGGACGTGGCCGATGGCCATGTGCGGGCCGCCTTTCCCGACACGGTGAAGACCGAGACCCGGGACACCCGGGTCGACACCATGACCATGCCCGTCACTATGGCCAGCGCCAAGGTCGGCGACGGCATGTTCGCCGTGGTCTCGGCGCCGCTGCCGGCGGAGATCGCCGCCAGCCCGGGCGCGAGCCGGGGGCTGGGCGTGGCGGCGATGCGGTCGCTGTACCTGAATCTGCAGGTGCAGCCGCCGCTGGAGTTTCCGCCCTATGGCCAGGACATCGAGATACGGGGCCAGAGCGGCGGCCAACCTTTCTGGATGCTGGCGCGCGTCTGGGTGACCGACACCATGCTGATCGAGGCCATCGCGGCCGGCAGCGAGAAAGGGCTGCCGCGCGAGCGCGCGCGCGAATTCCTGGATTCGGTCGTGCTCAAGAAGACGCCGTGAACGCATCCAGCAGTTTTTCCTGCAGGGCCTTGGCCACGGCGGCGCGCCGTCCGCGCACGCCCAGCCGTTCGCAGGCGTTGCGCAGGTGGAAGTTGACCGTGCTTTCGCTCAGGCCGAGGATGCGGGAGGTTTCCCAGCTGGTCTTGCCGATGGCCGCCCAGCGCAGGCATTGGGCCTGCCGAGGCGACAGCGGCAGGGCGGCGGGCCGCGAGCCTGGCGCGGCGCGGGCAGGGGTGGCAGGAGTATCGGCCGGCGCGTCGGCGGGTCGGTCGGCGGAACCGGGAAGGGATTGCGGCATGGCGTCTGGCGCCGGCGGGCGCTGGCGGGTGGATGATGCGGACCATGTTCGGCCGTCATCCCAGAAAGCCGCAAACCTTCGCGCCTGTACGTATTGCCCCCTTGATCTTTGACGGAATCGTCGCATGCCGGCCATCGTCCAGTTCTATCTCTCGGCCATCGTGCTGATGCTGCCCCTGCTGTTCTGCGTGGGCATCGGCGTCTACTGGGGCAAGCGCGACCTGCCGTTCGGCGGCTCCTTCATCACCACGCTGGTCACGTCGGTGACCACGCCCGCCCTGGTGTTCCATACCTTCGTCACCACGCGGCTGGACGATCGCGCGCTGGCCGACGTGGCGGCCGCCACGGTGCTGGCGCTGCTGCTGTGCGCGCTGGCCGGCGCGCTGCTGCTCAAAGTGCTGAAACTGCCGGTGCGCACGCTGCTGCCCACCGCCTTCCTGCCCAACGCCGGGAATCTGGGGCTGCCCATGTCGCAGCTGGCTTTCGGCGACGCGGGCCTGTCGGTGGCGGTGGCGTTCTTCGCGGTGAACTCCTTCATCATGCACACGGTGGCGGTGCGGTTGCTGCCCGGCGTGAATACGCGCGGCAGCTGGAAAAGCCCGATCCTGCTGGCCTCGCTGGCGGCGGTGGGCATGCGCGTGGCGCACGTGCCGGTGCCCGATTGGCTGATCGAGACCGCGCGCATGCTGGGCGCGGTCACCGTGCCGCTGATGCTGCTGAGCCTGGGGCACGCGCTGGCGCTGATCCCGTCAGGCGGCGTGCGCGACGGCGCCAAGGTGGCGGCCATCCGCCTGGTCACGGGGCTGGCCGCCGGACTGTTCGTGGTGTGGGCGCTGGACCTGGAGGCCGTCCTGGCCGGCGCGCTGACGCTGCAGATGGCCATGCCCTGCGCCGTGGTCAGCTACATGTACGCGCGCCGCTATACGGACCTGGGCGACACCGCCGCCGGCGCGGTGCTGGTGTCGACGGTGGTGTTCCTGCTGCTGGCGCCGTTGATGCTTTGGTTCAGTCACGGGCATTGACCGGGGTGGGTGGATCCAGCCGCCTCATTTTGTTGGATCATGATGCGCCTGCCATGGCGCGCAGCTGCGCCATCAGCGCCTCGGGCAATTCCACGCCGTGCTTGAGCGCCTCGTCGCGCAGCTTGCGGCGGCGGTCGCCGGGCAGGCGCACGTGCTCATCTTCCAGCATGACGTCAACCAGCGTCTCCACCCGTTCCAGGTAGGCATCGTTGCCGGCCAGGGCGCCGGGATCGATCGCCATGAAGGCCTGGCCCAGCCGCGCCGGGCCGCCTTCGTCGACGAAGAAGGACTCGGTCTCGAAGCCGAAGTGCGAGCCCGTCAGCGCGCAGGCCAGCAGCTCGACGATCAGCGCCAGCATGGCGCCCTTGACGCCGCCGGCGGGCAGCATGCTGCCCGCCAGGCCGGCCTTGGGATCGGTGGTGGGATTGCCGTCGGCGTCCAGCGCCCAGCCCAGCGGAATGGGCTGGTTGTCGCGCGCGGCGATCATCAGCTTGCCGCGCGCCACCTGCGACAGCGACAGGTCGATCACCAGCCGCGCGCCGCCGCGCCGGGGAAAGACGGCGGCGATGGGATTGGTGCCGAACAGTGGCCGCTTGCCGCCCCAGGCGGGCATGGCGGCGGGCGAATTGCTCAGCGCCAGGCCAACCAGGCCCAGGTCGGCCATGGCTTCCAGGTGGTAGCCGGCCTCGCCGAAGTGATGGCTGTTGGCGACGCCGATGAAGGCCACGCCGTGCTCGCGGGCGCGCAGGCCGGCCTGTTCGACGGCCAGCGCGCAGGCGGGAAAGGCCAGCCCGGAACCGGCGTCGATCAGCGCCGCGCCGCCGCGCTCGCGCACGATGCGCGGCACCGCCGAGCCGATGGCCCGGCCGGCGCGCAGGTGGCCGGCATAGAAGGGCACGCGCGACAGGCCGTGCGAGCTGAGTCCCTGGCTTTCGGCGAAGACCAGCGCGCGGGCGGTGCTGTCGGCCATGGCGGGGTTGGCGCCGGCGGCGGCCAGGCCGGCCGCCGCCAGGTGTTGCAATTCGTCCAGATAGATGTGAGCCATATCCTTCTCGTCAGTGGGCGCGCCGGAATCGTTCATCGGTCGCCGCCGGTAAGGGCTATTGTCACACCGGACGCCACCATGTCGGAAACGCGGGCGTTGGCTTCGCGTGTCAGTCCGGCGATATGGGGCGTGAGGATCAGGCCGGGCGGGGCGGTCAGCCTGCCCTGACGGATGTCGGCCAGCAGGGCGGCCAGCGGGCACGATTCCACGCCACATTCGCCCCAGGAAGGATGGCCGGCCGGCAGCGCCGCGTCGTGGCCGACGACGCGCATGCCCAGGCCGCGCGCCAGCGTCGCGACCAGGCGGCCGATGCCGCCGAAGCCCACCACGCCCAGCGTGCGGCCATGCGCCTCCAGTCCCCCGGACAGCGCGGAGCGCGGCCACTGCCCGTCGGCCACCGCCGCGCTGGCGCCATAGGCGCCGCGCAGCAGGACCAGCAGCGTGCCGATCACATACTCGGCGACGGCGCGGGCGTTGGCGCCCGTCGCCGGCACCACGGCGATGCCGCGCGCGGCGCAGGCGGTCAGGTCGATATTGTCCAGGCCCACGCCCAGCCGGCCCACCGCCCGCAGCCGGGGCGCGCTGGCGAGCAGGGCGGCGTCCACCTGGCTGCGGTTGCGCACGATGAGCGCGTCCGCTTCCGCCATGGCCTGCAGCAGTCCGTTGCGGCGGTCCACCAGCTCCGGCTCGTAGCGCACGTCGAAGCGCGCGCGCAGCGCATCGACGGCGGGGGGGTCCATGAATTCCGATATGACGATGCGCATGGCGGTGCTCCGGCGGGATCAGGCGATCTGGATGTTGGCGTCGCGGATGATGCGGGCCCAGCGCTCGACTTCCGCTTTCAGGTAGGCGCCGAAGGCCTCCGGCCCGCGCGGCTGCGGCACGAAGCCCAGTTGCGCCAGCGACTGTTGCAAGGCGGGCTGTGACATTTGCCGGACGATGGCTGCGCCGATGCGGTTCACCAAGGCCGGTGGCGTGCCGGCCGGCGCCAGCACGCCAGTGAAGTTCTCGACGATGAGGTCCGGCAGGCCGGTCTGTGCCACGGTGGGCACCTCGGGCAGGTCGGCCGTGCGCTCGCGCGTGGTGATGGCCAGCGCCCGCAGCGCGCCGCCCTTTACGTGCGGCAGTGATTCCGGGTAGTTGGAAAACACCACGTCCAGGTGCCCGCCGATCAGGTCGGTGAGCGAGGGCGCGCCGCCCTTGTAAGGCACGTGCATCAGCGCCGTGCCGGTCAGCTTCTGGTACAGCGCCAGCGTCAGGTGCGGCGGCGTGCCATTGCCGCTGGAGCCCGCCGACAGCTGTTTGGCGCGGGCCGCGCGCGCCAGGTCTTCCATGCTGCGGATGTTGCTCTTGGCATTGACCACCACCATGATGGGCGACGAGGCCAGCCCGGCCAGCGGGGTCAGGTCGCGGATCAGGTCGTAGCCGGCGCGGCCGGCGAAGAGCGTGGCGTTGGCCGCGTGCGACAGCGTGATCGCCAGCCAGGTATGGCCGTCGGGCGTGGCGTGCGATACGTGGGCCGCGCCGATGTTGGCGGCGCCACCCGGCTTGTTTTCCACCACCACGTTCCAGCGCTCGGCGTCGCCCAGCGCCTTGCCGACCTGGCGCGCGGCCACGTCCGTCAGGCCGCCCGGCGGAAAGGGCACGATGTAGTTGATGGGTCGTTCGGGCCAGGGCTTCTGCGCCAGGGCCTGCCTGCCCGGCGACAGCAGGCCGGACGCGCCGAGACCGGCCGCGCCGATGGCGGCCAGCGCGCGGCGCCGGGATGGGTTCATGGGGGGCTGCTGCTCGCGGTTCATCTGTCTTCCTCCTGGGATGCGCCCCGATGGGACGCGCGGCCCGCCTGGCGGCCTGCGCTCAGGGCTGCGGTTCTGGATGCGTGGATGTTGCGATGCTGCGTGATGCCGCCGCGC
>NZ_JCBANH010000082.1:0-29340 GCF_059760925.1 Achromobacter sp. 1011791174 | reverse complement strand
GGGGGGAGGGGGTGGGGCAGATTACCATAGGGAAACCGGCCCGCAGCCAGGCCCGGCGCGGCTTGCGGGGCCGTGGCGCGGGGCGGCCGGCGGCTTGGACGGCGCGCCGGGCCGGTCGCGGCTACACTCGCGCATCATGGAAGAAAGTCTGTTGTCCGCCATCCACTGGCTGCTCACGGTGCTGGCCTTGCCGTCCGTCGGGCTGTCAGCCATTTTCACGGTCTCGCTGGTGTCCGCGACCCTGTTGCCGCTCGGTTCCGAGCCGGCGGTGTTCGGCTACATCAAGCTGGCGCCGGACATGTTCTGGCCGGCCGTGCTGGTGGCGACGCTGGGCAATACCATCGGCGGCGCGATCAGCTATGCCATGGGGCTGGCCGCCGAGCGCGCGGTGCAGCGCTGGAAGGAAAAACACCCCCATCCCCACGAGTCCCATCCCGATGCCGGGCCCGACGGCCGCATGCGCGGCCGCTGGAACCAGCGCGCGCACGCCTGGCTGCACCGCATGGGTCCGCCGGCGCTGCTGCTGTCCTGGCTGCCGGTCGTGGGCGACCCGCTGTGCGCCGTGGCCGGGTGGCTGCGGCTGTCATTCTGGCCCTGCGTGGCCTACATGGCCATCGGCAAGTTCCTGCGCTACGTGGCGATGACGGCCGGCCTGTTGTGGTTCTTCCCGGGGCCGCTCTGACGCTTCGGATTTGTCCGAAAATAAAGGGACGTATCAATAGTCGCACGCGTATTGCCGGGCGCGCCGGCGGGGATATTCGGGGCCGGGCCGCGCGATGGCATAAAATGATTTTTTAAGGGCCCACTCTTGCGCTTCCATGAACGCCCCACTCGCTAGCCACATCCTGACCGGGGCGTTGCCGCCCGCCGCACCCGCGCGCTTGCGCGAGATTCCTTACAACTACACCTCGTTTTCCGACCGGGAAATCGTGGGCCGGCTTTTGGGCGAAGACGCCTGGAGCCTGCTCAGCGACCTGCGAGGCGAGCGCCGCACCGGCCGTTCCGCCCGCATGCTGTATGAGGTGCTGGGCGACATCTGGGTGGTGCGCCGCAATCCCTACCTGCAGGACGACCTGCTGGACAATCCCAAGCGCCGCAAGCAGCTGATCGACGCGCTCAACCATCGCGTGGGCGAGATCGACCGCCGCCGCGAGCCGGGCACGCCGGCCGAGGCCGGCCATGATCCGCAGCGCGACGAGAAGGTCGTGAGCCTGCTGGCGCGGGCGCGTTCCGCCATCGCCGCCTTCGAGGGCGAGTTCGACCAGACCGCCATGCTGCGCAAGCAGGCGCAGAAGACGCTGGGCCGCATCACCGCGCGCGACAACATCAAGTTCGATGGCCTGTCGCGCGTTTCGCACGTGACCGACGCCACCGACTGGCGCGTCGAGTACCCGTTCGTGGTGCTGACGCCGGATTCGGAGGACGAGATCGCCGCGCTGGTCACGGCCTGTATCGAGCTGGGCCTGACCATCGTGCCGCGCGGCGGCGGCACCGGCTATACCGGCGGCGCCATTCCGCTGACCTGGAAGTCGGCCGTCATCAACACCGAGAAATTCGACAAGCTGGGCAAGGTCGAGTCCTGTATCCTGCCCGGCCTGACCGAGCCTGTGGCGGTGATTCACGCCGGCGCCGGCGTGGTGACCAAGCGCGTGTCCGAGGCCGCCGAGGCCGCCGGCTTCGTGTTCGCGGTGGACCCGACTTCGGCCGAGGCGTCCTGCGTGGGCGGCAACATCGCCATGAACGCGGGCGGCAAGAAGGCCGTGCTGTGGGGCACCGCGCTGGACAATCTGGCCTGGTGGCGCATGGTCGATCCGGACGGCAACTGGCTCGAAGTCACGCGCCTGGCCCACAACATGGGCAAGATCCACGACGTGGACGTGGCGCGCTTCGAACTCAAGTGGTTCGACGGACGCGGCAAGCCCGGCGAACGCCTGCTCAAGACCGAGACGCTGGAGATCGCCGGCCGCGTGTTCCGCAAGGAAGGTCTGGGCAAGGACGTCACCGACAAGTTCCTGGCCGGCCTGCCCGGCGTGCAGAAGGAAGGCTGCGACGGCCTGATCACCTCGGCGCGCTGGGTGCTGCACCGCATGCCCAAGCACACCCGCACGGTCTGCATGGAGTTCTTCGGCCAGGCGCGCGACGCGATTCCGTCGATCGTCGAGGTCAAGGGCTACCTGGACGGCGAGGGCCGCGAGCGCGGCGCCATCCTGGCCGGCCTGGAGCATCTGGACGAGCGCTACCTGCGCGCGGTGGGCTACGCCACCAAGAGCAAGCGCGGCGTGCTGCCCAAGATGGTGCTGATCGGCGACATCGTCGGCGACGACGAGGACGCGGTGGCCGCGGCCGCCAGCGAAGTGGTGCGCCTGGCCAATACTCGCCACGGCGAAGGCTTCGTGGCCGTCAGCGCCGAGGCGCGCAAGAAATTCTGGCTCGACCGTTCGCGCACCGCCGCCATCGCGCGCCACACCAACGCCTTCAAGATCAACGAAGACGTGGTGATCCCGCTGCCGCGCATGGGCGAGTACACGGATCACATCGAGCGCATCAATATCGAGCTGTCCACCAGCAACAAGCTGCGGCTGCTGACCGAGCTGGACGCCTACCTGGCGAGCCCGCTGCCGGTGGGCAAGGCCGAGGACGCGGCCGACGCCGAGATCACCCGCGCCGAGGTGCTGGCCGAGCGCACGCGCCAGGCGCAGGAACTGCTGGCCGGCGCGCGCCAGCGCTGGCAGTGGCTGCTGGACAACCTGGACCTGCCGCTGATCCAGGCGCTGCCCGAACTGGGCGGGCTGGGCCTGGGCGCGCTGCAAGGCGCGCTGTCGGACCGTCTGGCCGCGCAGCCCGCCGCCCGCGTCTTCGACGTGGTGCAGGACCGGACCATCCGCGTGTCCTGGAAGGTGGAAGTGCTGGCGGGCCTGCAGCGCCTGTTTTCCGGCGCGGCCGGCAAGCGCATCCTGGACGAACTCGTCGCCATCCATGGCCGCGTGCTCAAGAGCCGCGTGTTCGTGGCCCTGCACATGCACGCCGGCGACGGCAACGTGCACACCAACATCCCGGTCAACTCCGATGACTACGGCATGCTGCGCGAGGCCCACGCGGCCGTCGAGCGCATCATGCAGATCGCGCGCGACCTGGACGGCGTGATCTCGGGCGAGCACGGCATCGGCCTGACCAAGTACGAATTCCTGACCGAGGCCGAGCTGGCCCCGTTCCAGGAATACAAGCGCCGCGTCGACCCCAACGGCCACTTCAACGCCGGCAAGCTGATGCCCGGCGCGGACCTGCGCCACGCCTGGACGCCCAGCTTCAGCCTGATGGGACACGAATCGCTCATCATGCAGCAGAGCGATATCGGCGCCATCTCCGAATCCATCAAGGACTGCCTGCGCTGCGGCAAGTGCAAGCCGGTCTGTTCGACCCACGTGCCGCGCGCGAACCTGCTGTACTCGCCGCGCAACAAGATCCTGGCGACTTCGCTGCTGGTCGAGGCCTTCCTGTACGAAGAGCAGACCCGTCGCGGCGTCAGCCTGAAGCACTGGGAAGAGTTCGAGGACGTGGCCGACCACTGCACGGTCTGCCACAAGTGCTACACGCCCTGTCCGGTGGACATCGACTTCGGCGACGTGTCCATGAACATGCGCGCGCTGCTGCGCCGCATGGGCCGCAAGTCGTTCAACCCCGGCACGGCCAGCGCCATGTTCTTCCTGAACGCGAAGGATCCGGCCACCATCAACGCCACCCGCAAGGCCATGGTGGGCGTGGGCTACAAGATCCAGCGCGCCGCGCATGACCTGCTGTCGGGCCTGGCGCGCAAGCAGACCGCGCAGCCGCCCGCCACGGTGGGCAAGCCGGCGCTGCGCGAGCAGGTCATCCACTTCGTCAACAAGAAGATGCCGGGCGGCCTGCCCAAGCAGGCCGCGCGCAAGCTGCTGGACATCGAGGACGCCAACTACGTTCCGATCATCCGCGATCCGAAGACGACCTCGGCCGACACCGAGGCGGTGTTCTACTTCCCCGGCTGCGGTTCCGAGCGCCTGTTCTCGCAGGTGGGCCTGGCGACCCAGGCGATGCTGTGGCACGCCGGCGTGCAGACCGTGCTGCCGCCGGGCTACCTGTGCTGCGGCTATCCCCAGCGCGGCAACGGCATGACCGACAAGGCCGAGCAGATCATCACCGACAACCGGGTGCTGTTCCACCGCGTGGCCAACACGCTGAACTACCTGGACATCAAGACCGTGGTGGTCAGCTGCGGCACCTGCTACGACCAGCTGTCGGGCTATGAGTTCGACAAGATCTTCCCGGGCTGCCGCCTGATCGACATCCACGAATACCTGCTGGAAAAGGGCATCAAGCTCGACGGCGCCAAGGGCGTGCGCTACATGTACCACGACCCCTGCCACACGCCCATGAAGCTGCAGGATCCGATGAAGACCGTGCGTTCGCTGGTGGGCGACGGCGCCATCAAGAGCGACCGTTGCTGCGGCGAGTCCGGCACGCTGGCCGTCTCGCGGCCCGACGTGTCCACGCAGGTGCGCTTCCGCAAGCAGGAAGAGCTGCTCAAGGGCGCCGAGACGCTGCGCGGCGACGGCTACAACGGCGACGTGAAGGTGTTGACGTCCTGTCCGTCCTGCCTGCAGGGCCTGTCGCGCTACGAGGGCGACACCGGCATGGACGCCGACTACATCGTGGTCGAGATGGCGCGCCACATCCTGGGCGAAGGCTGGATGGAAGACTATGTGCGCCGCGCCAACGCGGGCGGCATCGAGCGCGTGCTGGTGTAGCCGTCACGCGCCCGCCTGCCGGCGGGTATCGCTGTCTTGCAAACGCCCGGCGGTTCCGCCGGGCGTTTTGCTTTGCGCGACGCCAGCGGCGGCCGATGGCTTGTATGGTTACTATGTATCAAATAACATTGAGTCTCAATTTACTTTTTGATGGCTCGCCGTTTGATGCCCCGTTTCCCCCGCACCCCGATCCTGGCCGCCTTCCTGGCGGCGACCAGCCTGCCCGCCGCCGCCGCGCTGCAGCCCGTATCCGAAGCGCCCCTGGCCGGAGATGTTGAATTCCAGTGCCGCTTCGGACAAGACAACAGCACCGAATGCCTGAGCACTTACCGCTACACCATCCTGACGCTGTCCGGGCGCGACCTGATTTCTCGCGTGGATCGCAGCTACGCGGAAAACGACAGTCTCGAGGTGGTGCGCGCCGAGGTGATCCAGCCCGGTGAAAAGCCGGTTGCGCTGGACGCGGCGCAGATCGACACGCGGATGGCGCCCAATCCGGAACAGGGCTTTCTGCGGCAAAAGCAGACCTCGCTGGCCTTTCCCAATCTGCGGGTCGGCAGCACCATCGTCTATACGCTGCGCGAGCGCTTTGCCGCCGTGCCGCACGCCACGCAGTTCCACTACGTGATGGAGCAGGCGCCGCGCCCGGTGCGGCAGGACCGCTTCCATGCCGAATTCCGCGCCGATCGGCCGATGACCTGGCGCGCGCAGGCCATGGAGGATTTCCAGGTCCAGGCTTCCCCTGACGGCAAGCATATCGTCGTCGACCTGAAGAGCGCGCCGCGCTATCTCGCCTACGTCGACGAGCCGGACAGTGGCTATCTGCGGCGCTCGCCGCGCCTGGATGTCGGCAGCGCCACGGCGGCGCAGGACTACTTCGGCACCTTCGCCGCGCGCTACAACGAGATCCTGGCCGCCGCGCTGCCCAAGGCCGCCGCGGCGGCGGCGCAAGCCGCGCGCGACCAGGCGCCCCGGCAGGCCGTCGCCGGCCTCATGCGGCACATCAATGATCGCTATCGCTATCTGGGCGACTGGCGCGGCACCGAGCGCGGCCAGATTCCCTTTTCCCTGCAGGAAATCGAAAGCCACGGCTACGGCGACTGCAAGGATCTGGCCATCCTGCTGACGGCCATGCTGCGCGGCGCGGGCATCAAGGCCGAGCCGGCGCTGGTGGCGCGCGGCACTGTCGCGCCGGAGCTGTTGTTGCCCGGCCTGTCCGCGCCCAATCACGCCATCGTGCGCGCCGAGGTCGACGGCGAGACCTGGTGGCTCGATCCCACCAATCCCGTGTTCGTGCCGGGCTTCACCATGCCGGATATCCAGCAGCGCTGGGCGCTGGTGATCGATGGCGCGGGCGCCGTGCACCGCGAGGATATTGCTCTGGCGAGTCCGAAGGGTGGAGCGGCCGTCGTCCGCCACGAGCGTTTCCTGCGTGACGGGCAGGCCGAGGTCCGTTCTTCCGTCGTGCTGTCGGGCATGTCGGCGGCGGAGTTGAGCGTGGGCGATCGCCAGCACGGCAGGGTGGGCATGGATCAGCTCCTGTGCCGCCATTTCGCGTCGGAGAACCGCGACTGCGCCTTGCGGCGCGAGTCCAGTGATTTCGTCATGGCTTCCGCGTACCGCATCGACGCCGAGCTGGTCGACCTGAAGGCGCTGGACCGCGTGGGCGACCACTATGTCCGTGCGCAGGTGCATCACATGACCGACGAGTGGGAAGCGTTCGCGCGCTATCGCCGCTCCGGCCAGCTGAGCGATCTCTACCTGGGATCGCCGGAGACGGCCTCGTATGACGTGACGCTCACGGGCGCGACCGTCGAGTCGCCTGCGTTGCATTGCACGCTGCGCTCATCCTGGTTCGACCTGGACCTGGACGGAGAACCCACGGACGCCGGCTACCGCTATCGCTACAAGTCGGTGAGGAAAGCCGCCTGGTTCAGCCACGCCGAAATCATGTCGGACGCATTCGGCAAGGCGGTCGAGCAGGGCCGCGCCTGCGCGGAGCAGCTGCGCATGGCCGTGAAACTGCCGCCGGCCTGACGCGCGCCGGCGCGGCTTCCTGCCCGGCGCGGAGGTTCAGTGCACGACGCCGCAGACGATGCGCGCTCCGCCGCCGCCCAGCGGCGCGGGCGTGTCGCTGTAGTTGTCGCCGCCGGCATGGATCATGAGGCTGCGGCCCTTGAAGTCGCTGGCCTTCAGGCGTGGCGCAACCACGGCGCCGTGGACGCTGCCATCGGCGGAAACTTCCAGGCGGGGCAGGTCGCCCTGGTGGCCCTTGCCGACGGCGTGGCCCAGCTGAGGCCCCAGGTGATGTCCGTGGCCGGCCGGATCCCAGTGCCCGCCCGCCGCGCCGGCGGGCGTAGCCTTGCCGTCAACCACGGTCGGGCCGCAGTCGCCGTTCTGGTGCAGATGAAAGCCGTGCGGACCCGGCGGCAGGCCGCGCAGGTCCGGCGTCAGGCGCGCGCCGGCGGCGCTGTCCTCGATCACCACGGTGCCGGCAAGCTGGCCGATGCCTTCCGGCGTGACGTGCATCATCTGCACGGTGAAACTGTGGGCCGCGGCCGGCAGGGCCAGGGCCAGGGAAAGGAAAACGCGGGCTTTCATGAAGACTCCTGATTGATGCGCATCGTGCGATGGTTGCGGCGATTAGAGCCAGCGCATGAAAGCGGCGGAAGCAAGCTCAAGAGTTCATCAAAACGTCGGGACGAAAAAAAACGCGGCCCGAAGGCCGCGTCCCGTGTCATGCCGGCGCGCTCATTCGAGCTTGATGCCGGCCTTCTTGATCACGTCCGCCCAGGCGGCGCGCTCCTGGTCGGCATAGGCTCTGAATTCCTGCGCCGACAGCGGCATGGGGATCACGCCCATGTCCATCATCTTCTGCGACACGGCCGGGGTCTTGAGCGTGGCGTCCAGGTCGGCCGACAGCTTCTTGACCACGTTCTCCGGCACGCCGGCCGGCGCGACCAGACCCTGCCAGGCGTAGGCGGTGAAGTTGGCCACGCCCTGCTCGGCCATGGTCGGCGCGTCGGGCAGCACGGCGACGCGCGCGGGCGTGGCCGCGGCCAGCACGCGCAGCTTGCCCGCCTTCACGTTGGGCAGGCCGGCGGCCAGATCGATGAACATCACGTCCACCTGTCCGCCCAGCAGGTCCTGGATGGCTGGCGCGGCGCCCTTGTAGGGCACGTGCAGCAGCTCGGCGCCGGTGCGCTGCTTGAACAGCTCCAGCGCCAGATGGTGGGGCGAGCCGGCGCCGGCCGAGGCGGCGGTCAGCTTGCCGGGCTCTTTCTTGGCGGCCGCGATCACGTCGGCCACCGACTTGTACGGCGAGTTCACATTCACCGCCAGCAGCAGCGGGAACTTGGCGATGCCGCCGATGTAGGTGAACTTGGACGGGTCGTAGGACAGCTTGGCGTACAGCGAGGGGTTGAAGGCCAGCGTGCCCGAATCGGCGGTGCCGATCATGTAGCCGGACGGCTCGGCCTGGGACACGGCGGTCGCGCCGATGATGGTGGCCGCGCCGGGGCGGTTCTCGACCACGATGGTCTGGCCCAGCGGTTTTTCCATGCCGCCGGCGACCGTGCGCGCGACCACGTCGGCGCCGCCGCCGGCCGGGTAGGGCACGATCCAGCGGATCGGCTGGGTGGGCCAGGATTGGGCGCTGGCAGCAGTGGCGGCCAGGGACAGGGCGGCCAGCGCCAACAGGCGCTTCGCGTGCTTGTGCATGGGGTGTCTCCTCGTGCGGGATCGATATGGATGCGCGGGCGGGCGCCGCTTGGCGCGGCCGCGCTGTTTTGCGCCGCTATTATGCCTGCGCGTTTCGGCGCATGGTTGCGGTTTTTCAGGCGCTGCGGCGCGGCATCCGGCCGCCCGGGCGCGCGCGAGGAGGTCCGGCTATTGCGGCTCGGGATAGCTGCGGGCGCCGAAGACGGCCGTGCCGATGCGCACCTCGGTCGAGCCTTCCTCGATGGCCAGCTCGAAATCGCCGCTCATGCCCATCGACAGCCGGTCCAGCGACACGCCGGCGGGCAGGTCCAGCCGCAGCCGGTCGCGCAGTTCGCGCAATGCGCGAAAGCACGCGCGCACCTCGGCGGGATCGGGCGAGTTCACGGCCAGCGTCATCAGGCCGCGCACGCGCAGCGTGGGGAAGTCGGACGCGATGCGGCGCAGGAAGGCCGGCACGTCTTCCGGCGCCATGCCGTACTTGCTGGGCTCGCTGGAGGTCTTGACCTGCACCAGCGCGTCCAGCGTGCGGCCTTCTTGCGCCAGCCGGCGGTGCAGGGCCTCGGCCAGGTCCAGGCGGTCCAGTGATTGCACCTCGGTGGCGTCGCGCGCGGCGTCCTTGGCCTTGTTGGTCTGCAGATGGCCGATCAGCACCCATTGCAGCCCCTCCCCCGACAGGGCGGCCGCCTTCTGGCGGATTTCCTGCGTCTTGTTCTCGCCGAACCGGTTCAGGCCCAGCGCCATGGCTGCGCGGATGGCGTCGACGCCGAAGGTCTTGCTGACGGGCAGCAGCGTCACTTCCCCGGGGTCGCGGCCGGCGCGCTGGCAGGCCTGGGCGATGCGTAGTCGGATCTGGGCGAGGCGCCCGGCCATGGTGTCGGCGGCGGTCATGCAGGTCTCTGGAATATGCGATGTCCCATAGTTTAGGACTGTGGCGGCGGGTTCCGCTACACAGGGGCGGCATGACGTTGACCCTGTGCAATTCGCAGGCTTAGAATTTATCGGCATTTCTTTATGTCTCAAGGTTTCAAGCCATCCGGCGCCGCCCCGCGGGCGACACGGTCCTTCCTCCTGCCCATCGTCCCGCCATGTCCAGCGCAGCGCCCGAATACGCCTTTGCCACGCCCTTCCTGAATCCTCCCGCTTCGCCGATCCGCTCGCTCATGCCCTACGCCATGCGTCCGGGCACGATCTCGCTGGCCGGCGGCTATCCGGCGCCCGAGCTGTTCGATGTGGACGGCCTGTCGCTGGCCTCGTCCCAGGTCATGGCGCGCCTGGGCGCCTGCCTGCAGTATTCGAACATCGACGGCCAGGCCAGCCTGCGCCATGAGCTGGCGCGCCTGTCGGCCGCGCGCGGCCTGCGCTGCGACGCGGACACCGAGCTGGCCGTCACCGGCGGCTCGCAACAGGCGCTGGCGCTGCTGACGCGCGTCATGCTGCAGCCGGGCGACCACGCCATCATCGAGACGCCGGCTTTCCCGAATTCGGTGCAGGCGCTGCGCTATACCGGCGCCACCGTGCACACCGTGCCGTCCGGCCCGGAAGGCATCGACGTGGACGCGCTCGATGAGCTGGCCGCGCGCGTCAAGCCCAAGATCGTGTGCGTGGTGGCCTCGTTCTCGAACCCCTGTGGCGCGACGCTGACGCGCGCGCGCCGTCTGCGACTGCTGGAGCTGGCGGTCAAGCATCGCTTCCTGATCGTCGAGGACGATCCCTACAGCGAGCTGCGCTTCGCCGGCGAGGCCGTGCCGCCCATCGCCGCGCTGGCCGAGGGCGAGGCCCGCCACTGGGCCGTCTACCTGGCCAGCATGTCCAAGACCATGGCGCCGGGGCTGCGCATCGGCTGGCTGGTGGCCCCGCCCGCGATCCGCGGTCGCTGCGTCAGCGCCAAGGCGGCCGACGACATGGCCTGCTCGGCCTGGATTCAGGAAGTGGTGGCGCAATACCTGGCCAACGGTCGCTACGAAGAGCATGTGCCGCGCATCCGCGCCGCCTACGGCCTGCGCTGTGATGCGATGGCCGAGGCGCTGTCGCGCGAGCTGGACGGGCGCGTGCGCTTCAGCAAGCCCGAGGGCGGCATGTTCTTCTGGGCCCGCCTGACCGGCGAGATCGACGCCACGCGGCTGTTGCCCTACGCCATCGAGCATGAAGTCGTGTACGTGCCGGGCAAGGCCTTCTACGCCGACGCGGCGCGGGCCGACCTGCACGCCATGCGCATGTCCTTCGCCACCATGAACGAGGCTCAGATCGCCGAGGGCATGGTGCGGCTGGGCCGCGCGCTGGATGCCTGCGAGGCCAACGCGCCGGTGTCGATTTCGCTGGCGGCCTGATCCTTCGCAAACGCGCGCGGCGCGGCGGATCGTCGCCACGGTTTACTCTTGTTCCCGCCTGTCACGCTTCCTGCGTGGCAGGCATACCTAAATAAGCGGCCGTTATTTGTTGCGGGCGCCTTATGTCGATAAGCTTCGCGGCTTGGCGCGTTTCCGCGCCTCGCATCAACAGGACAGGAATCCAGGTCATGAACATTGCAAAAGGCTTGATCGGCGCGGCGCTCTTGGCGGCCGCGGCACAGGGCGCGCAAGCGGCCACGCTGGACGTGGTGCGCCAGCGCGGCGCCGTGACTTGCGGCACGACCACGGGCTTCGCGGGCTTTTCCGCGCCCGACGCGCAAGGCAAGTGGCAAGGGCTGGACGTGGACCTGTGCCGCGCCGTGGCCGCCGCGGTGTTCGGCGACGCCGACAAGATCAAGGTGGTGCCGCTCAATTCGCAGCAGCGTTTCACCGCCCTGCAATCGGGCGAGGTGGACGTGCTGACGCGCAACACCACGGTCACGCAGCAGCGCGACACCGCGTTGGGCATCATCCACGCCGGCATCAACTTCTATGACGGCCAGGGCTTCCTGGTGCCCAAGTCGCTGGGCGTCAAGAGCGCCAAGGACATCAACGGCGCCACTATCTGCCTGCAGACCGGCACGTCCAACGAGAACACGCTGGCCGACTGGGCGCGCGCCAATCACGTCACCTACAAGCCGGTCGTCATCGAGACTTTCAACGAAGTGGTCAACGCCTTCGCGGCAGGCCGTTGCGACGTGTTCTCCACCGACGCCTCGGGCCTGGCTTCGATCCGCATCTCCAAGCTGCAGAATCCGGACGATTACGTGGTGCTGCCCGAGATCATCTCCAAGGAACCGCTGGGCCCCTTCGTGCGCCAGGGCGACGACGCCTGGCTCAACATCGTGCGCTGGTCGCTGTCCGCCATGATCGAGGCCGAGGAATACGGCATCACCTCCAAGAACGTGGACGACCTGGCCAAGAACAGCGCCAACCCCAACATCAAGCGCATCCTCGGCGTCACCGCCGGCAGCGGCGCCAACCTGGGGCTGGACGAAAAATGGGCCTACCAGATCGTCAAGCAGGTGGGCAATTACGGTGAAAGCTTCGAACGCCACGTCGGCCAGGGCAGCCCGCTGAAAATCCAGCGCGGCCTGAACGCGCAATGGACGCAAGGCGGCCTCATGTACGCACTGCCGATCCGCTAGCCCGCCACGGCAAATCCGCAAGACAAAAACCGGCCTCATGCAAAACATGAGGCCGTTTTTTTTGACCTGATCGGTTTCCCACGCGGAAATGAACATCTGAGTCAGGCAACGCCCAATCGAGCCATCCCCTCCGCACGCCACCAGAGCCCCCCAATCGAGCCATTCCCTACGCAAGCCACCAGCGCCCCACCATCGGGGCAGCACGGATCCGGCTCCGCCGGTCCGTAGCTGCGCCCCCCTGGGGGGGAAGCGCGCAGCGCTTCGGGGGGGGGGGAGGATCAATACACTCTAGCAATCTTGACGAACGCCGCGCGCAGCTCGCGCGTGCCGCCCTGGAAGATCACCGGCCGGCCGCTGTGCGTGAAGATCACCAGCCGTTTGGAAAACAGCATGGGCACGAAGCGCGCCTGGCGCACGTCTTCCCAGGCCACTTCGCGGCGTCGGTACCAGCTCTGGCGCAGGCCGCGCTCGTCGATGGTGGTGATCGAGGTCTGCATGTGCCAGGCCACGAACAGCAGCGCGGCGAAGCACAGGCCGGCCAGCACGGCGGGCAGCGCCTCGAGCGCGTCCGGCGCGCCGATGGCGGAGGTGACCGCCTGCACGCCCAGCACCGCCAGGATCACCCAGGACAGGATGCGGACCCAGTCGGGCCAGGCCTGGCCCGACAAGGGCAGGGGCCCGATATCGCGCAGCAGCGCGGCGCGTTCCTCGGCGGTCGGCGCGCTTGCGTTCACGCTCATGCGGCGCGCTTGGCCGCGATGGCGTTGCCGGCGCGGCTGGATCCCTTGCGGTTCAGATGGCCGGCCATCCACTGGCCGATGTCCACCACGGCGTCGAAGTCCACGCCGGTGTCGATGTCCAGGCCGCGCAGCATGTAGAGCACGTCCTCGGTGGCCACGTTGCCGGTCGCGCCCTTGGCGTAGGGGCAGCCGCCCAGGCCTGCCACCGAGGTGTGGAAGATCGAGATGCCGGTTTCCAGCGCGGCCAGGATATTGGCCAGCGCCTGCCCGTAGGTGTCGTGGAAATGGCCGGACACGCGGGCCGGATCCACCACCCGCGTCACCGCGTCCATGACCTCGCGCACGCGTCGCGGCGTGCCCACGCCGATGGTGTCGGCCACGTCGATCTCGTCCACGCCCATGGCCAGGTAGCGCCGCGCCACATCGACCACGGCTTCCGGCGCGACCTCGCCCTGGTAGGGGCAGCCCAGCGCGCAGCTGATGCTGCCGCGCACGCGGATGCCGGCCGCGCGCGCCGCTTCGGCCACGGGCTCGAAGCGGGCGATGGATTCGGCGATCGAACAGTTGATGTTCTTCTGCGAGAAGGCCTCGCTGGCCGCGCCGAAGATCACGATTTCGTCCGCGCGGGCGGCCAGCGCGCCCTCGAAGCCCTTCATGTTGGGCGTCAGCACCGAGTAGATCGTGCCGGGGCGGCGCGCGATGCGCGTCATCACCTCGGCGCCGTCGGCCATCTGCGGCACCCACTTGGGCGAGACGAAGGAAGCCGCCTCGACATTGGGAAAGCCGGCGGCGGCCAGGCGGTCGATCAGCTCCACCTTGACGTCGGTGGGCACGAATTCCTTTTCATTCTGCAGACCGTCGCGAGGCGATACTTCGACGATCTTGACGCGGGAGGGCAAAGCCATGTCTCTTCCTGTATCGGTAAGGGCCAGCGCGGCCCGGGACCATATTACCGCGCATGAAACCGGCATGGTCCGGCCCCGCTAAATGCCGCTGATGCCGCGCGGTCAGGCTGTTTCCTGCGGGCTGGCATGGTGCGGGCATGGCGCGGATTTTCCGCGCCGGGCCGCGTGCGCGGCAGGTCTGCCGGGCGGCGGCGCATGCGTGGTGTCGCGCGGCCTCACTTCAAGCGCTGGTAGCGTCCGTCGTCGAGCCGCGCGACGCGCGACGCCAGTTCCAGTTCGACCAGCTGCGTTTGCAGGTCCGCGATGTCCAGGCCGCTGCGGGCCTGGATGGCGTCCAGGTGCAGCGGATCGAAGCCCATCGCTTCCAGCACGGGATGGGCGGGCAGCGGAGGGGCCGCCGATGCGCGCGAGGCCGGGCGCGACGGCAGTGGCGAGCCGCCCAGCTCGTCGGTGATGTCCTGCGCCGTCTCCACCAGCTTCGCGCCCTGGCGGATCAGCGCATGGCAGCCGCGCGACAGCGGCGAATGGATCGAGCCCGGAATGGCGAAGACCTCGCGGCCGCATTCGCCGGCCAGGCGCGCGGTGATGAGCGAGCCGCTTTGCCTGGCGGCTTCCACCACCAGCACGCCGCGCGCCAGGCCGGCCACGATACGGTTGCGCTTGGGAAAGTGCTGCGGCAGTGCGCCCGCGCCCAGCGGCAGCTCGGACACCAGCGCGCCATGCGCGGCGATGCGGTGCGCGAGTTCGCGGTGGCGGGCCGGATAGATGCGGTCGATGCCCGTGCCCATCACGGCGACGGTGCCGCCGCCCTGCGCGCCCGCGTCCAGCGCGCCTTCGTGCGCGGCGGCGTCGATGCCCAGGGCCAGTCCGCTGACCACGCGCCAGCCATGCGATGCCAGATGGCGGGCGAAGGCGCGCGCGTTTTCCTGGCCGCCGGGCGTGGCGCTGCGCGCGCCCACCACGGCCAGCGCCGGGCCTTGCAGGAAGGCCGGCTTGCCCGTGACCATCAGCAGGATGGGCGGATCGGAAATGGTCAGCAGGCTTTGCGGATAGCCGGGATCGGCCAGCGTCAGGATGTGGTGGTCCGGTGCCTCGGCCCATTCCAGGCTGCGTTCCACCTGCGCCTGCATGTCCGCCGGCATGGGCGCGGCCAGTTGGCGCGCCAGCGCCTCGGGCAGGTGGCGCGCCAGCGCCGTGGCCCGCTGTGCGTAGATCTGCTCGGGCAGGCCCAGCGCGCTGAGCAGCGTGCAGGCGGTGGCCGGGCCGACGTTCGGCTCCAGGGACAGGCGCAGCCAGGCGGACAGTTCGGCGGCGGTTTGGGTCAGGGGCATGGGCAGGGCGGATGCGGATTGCGGGCGAGGATGGGGCCAGAGTGTCGCATGGCGCGGCGCGGCCCGCCGGCCGGGGGTGGATCGAATCGCGCACCGCCCTTGCCCTGAAAACGGGGCCGAAGCCAAAGCGAACGCTGCGTTAGCCGAAAACTATTAGAAATCAATACTCTAATGAATTAAACTCATGTCAAAGCAATCAATCATTGGCGATCTTTCTTCATGGCTTTACTTCCCATCCTTCGCTACCCGGACCCGCGCTTGCACAAGAAAGCCAAGCCCGTGGCCGAGGTCGACGAGCGCATCCGCCAGCTGGCCCGCGACATGGCCGAGACCATGTACGATGCGCCCGGCGTGGGCCTGGCCGCCACGCAGGTGGACGTGCATGAGCGCCTGGTCGTGATCGACGTGTCCGAAGACGGCAACCAGCTGCTGACGCTGATCAATCCCGAGATCACCTGGCGCAGCGACGACTACAAGATCTACGAAGAAGGCTGCCTGTCGGTGCCGGGCATCTACGATGAAGTCGAGCGCGCCGCCAGCATCCGCTGCAAGGCGCTGGACATCGACGGCAAGCCCTTCGAGTTCGAGGCAGACGGCCTGCTCGCGGTCTGTGTGCAGCACGAGCTGGACCATCTGGACGGCAAGGTGTTCGTGGAATACCTGTCGAACCTCAAGCAGAACCGCATCAAGACCAAGCTGAAGAAGGCCGAGCGCGAAGCCGAGCGCGCCTGATTCCCCGTTTTCCTTTCCTGGTCCCTTCCCATGCGTCTCGTATTCGCCGGCACGCCGGAGTTCGCCCGCATCGCCTTTGACGCGTTGCGGGCGGCCGGCCATGACATTCCCCTGGTTCTGACCCAGCCCGACCGGCCCGCCGGTCGCGGCCTGAAACTCACGCCCAGCCCGGTCAAGCAGGCCGCGTTGGATGCCGGCATCGCCGTGGCCCAGCCGCGCAGCCTGCGACTCGACGGTCGTTATCCGGACGAGGCCGCCGAGGCGCAGGCGCAGCTGCGCGCCATCGCGCCCGATGTGATGGTGGTGGCCGCCTACGGCCTGATCCTGCCGCAATGGGTGCTGGACCTGCCGCGCCTGGGCTGCCTGAACATCCATGCCAGCCTCCTGCCGCGCTGGCGCGGCGCGGCGCCTATCCAGCGCGCCATCGAGGCCGGCGACGCGCAGACCGGCGTGACCATCATGCAGATGGACGCGGGCCTGGACACGGGCGACATGCTGCTGGAACGCGTGGTGCCGATCGGCGCCGAGACCAATGCCGCGCAGTTGCACGACGCGCTGGCCGAGGCCGGCGGCGAGGCCATCGTGGCGGCGCTGCGGGCGCTGGCCGCCGACGGCCTGCCGGCCCGCAAGCAGCCCGAGGCAGGCGTGACCTACGCCGCCAAGCTGGACAAGGCCGAGGCCGCGCTGGACTGCGCGCAGCCGGCGAGCCTGCTGGCCCGCCGCGTGCGGGCGTTCAATCCGGTGCCCGGTGCCAATATCCGCCTGCCCGGCCTGGACGATCCGGTGAAGATCTGGCGCGCCGAAGCCGTTCCCGCGCCGGCGGGCGCGGTTCCCGGCAGCGTGCTGCGCGCCGATGCGGATGGCATCGACATCGCCACCGGCGAAGGCGCGCTGCGCTTGCTGGAGTTGCAGAAGGCCGGCGGCAAGCGCCAGCCGGTGGATGTGTTCGTGCGGGGCTGGCAGCCGGCCTGAGGCGCGCCGATTTCACCGGGCCTGCGCGGCCAGCAGGTCCAGGTAGGCGCCGGACAGCAGTTGCGCGGGCTTCACGCCCAGGCTGGCCAGCAGGCTGTGCGCCTCGGCCATGCCGGTCTCCACGCTTTCATCTTCCCGCAGCACCACTTCCAGTTCCAGGAATTCCCCCAGCCCTTCGACGCGGTCCAGATGGATGCGGGTGCGTCCGGCCATATAGACGCACCGCTGCTTGCGCACCCGGCCGATGACGCCATAGGCCAGCAGCAGCGTCTCGCGCAGCATGTCGGGCGATGCCGTGGGCGAGATCACATAGAAGCTTTCCTTCGGGCCGGCGTCGTCGGCGCGGCGGTAGAAGATCAGCTCGCCATGGCCGTCGGCGAAGGCGCGCAGCTTCAACCTGCCTTGGGCGCAGGCGAAGAAGGTGTCGTCCTGGGCGATGGCCTGGGGCGGCTGGCCCGACAGCGCCGCCGCGATCGGCTCGATGGCGGCCAGGCTGTCGACGCGCGCCTTGATTTCCACGTTGCGGGCCATGCATGGCTCCAGGTTGGGGGCGCCGGGCCGCGCCCGGGTTTCAGTACAGCGTCTTGGCCACGCGCGCCGGAAAATCGCGGTCGTAGGCGACGCCGTCGAAGGTGCCGGCCGTCAGGTCGGACAGGATGCGGCCGGCGCTGGGCAGGGCGCTGCGCGGCACCTGGGTGGACGCGTCCCACAGGCGCGAGCGCAGCAGCGCGCGCGAGCACTGGAAATACACCGTCTGCACCTCGACCACCAGCACCGAGCGCGGCAGCTTGCCGTCCATGCCGAAGCGCTCCAGCAGCGCCGGATCGGTGCTGATGCGGCCCAGGCCGTTGACGCGCAGCGTCTCGCCCACGCCCGGCACCAGGAACAGCAGGGCGACGCGCGGGTCGGCCAGGATGTTGCGCAGGCTGTCGATGCGGTTGTTGCCGCGCCGGTCGGGCAGCAGCAGGGTTTTCTCGTCCTCGACCACGACGAATCCGGCCGGGTCGCCGCGCGGCGAGGTGTCCAGGCCGTCCGGTCCCGCCGTGGCCAGCATGGCGAAGGGCGAGGCCTCGATGAAGGCGCGGTAATGCGGGTGGACGTGGTCCACTTCCTTTTTCAGCGAGGCTTCGCCGGGTTCGCCGTACAGCGCTTGCAGGGCGTCGGGGTCGGTGACGAGATGGTCGGGATCAAGGCGCATGATGACGTGAAGGGCGAGGGTCAGGTCAGGACGGCGGGCAGTTCCGCCACGGTCAGCAGCAGTTCATCGGGCTGGCGTTCGCGCAAGGCGTCGACGTGGTTGTAGCCCCAGCCCACCGAGGCGACCCGCACGCCGGCCTTGCGCGCCGCTTCGATGTCGCGGATTTCGTCGCCCACCAGCAGGAAGCGTTCCGGGGCGATCCGGTGCCGTTGCAGCAGGCGGTCGATCTTGGCCGCCTTGCCGAACAGGTCCGTACCACATTCGTAGTCGTCGAACAGCGCGGCCGCGTGCGGCCCGAGCACGCGCTGCACGTTCTCGATCGAATTCGAGCTGACCACCGCCAGCCGCAGGCCGGCGGCCTTGAGCGTGGCCAGTACATCGACCATGCCGTCGAACAGATGCACGGATGGGTCGATGTCGCGCATCAGCTCGCGCATGTGGGTCATGATGGCGGGCAGCTTCCACAGAGGAATGCCCAGGTACTTCAGGATCGCCATCGGGTCGCGGTGGCGCAGCTGTTCGCGCTCGGTCGCGTCGATCTGGCGAAAGCCGTATTTCTCGGCCACGGTGTTCAGGACGGAGTTGAACCAGGGCATGGTGTCTGCCAGGGTTCCATCGAAGTCGAAGGCGGCGAAGTCGTATTTCAAGAATCGGATCCGGTGCCAGCCAGGCGTGGGGCTACTGGCCGTTGGGGTGTAGCAGATAGTGCGCGACCGGCGCCAGCGCTTCCAGCGGCGGCGCGCCGGCGACCGCGCGGCGCGCGTCGGTCCAGGGATAATCCAGCGCCGTCAGCCAGCCGAAGACCGCGCCGGCGTCGTCCGGCGGCAGCGTGACCATGGTCTCGATGGTGATGGTCAGGCGCTCGGCGCGATAGGGCTCGGCCTGGAAGTTCCAGTCGTAGCGGCCACAGCCGACGCGCACGGCGCCGCCGGCCTTTTCGGTCATGCCGACCAGCCAGTCGCAGCGGTACTCGGACAGCCGCTGGCCGGCCTCGGGGCGCGACAGGTAGAACGTGAAGACGTTGTCGTAGGTCTGGCCGAATTTGCGCACCAGCGTGTCGGTGATGGCGGCCAGGCCGTGCGATTCGGGCGGAAACGCGATGGCCTGCGTGCGCAGCGCCATCTTCAGCACGGCGTCGGGCGCGAATGCGCGGGCCATGTACAGCGGGCGGTTCTCGTCCTTGGCATGGAAGTAGTCGCGCAGGACGGATTCCGTGCTGGGCTGGGGCTGCGGAGCATGGGTCATTGCGTGGGTCTCCATGTCGGTGATGGCGGGACCGCCTGGTCCGGCCGCCTCAGGCGGCCTTGACCGGTTCGAACCACTTCGAGACAACCGGCGCCCGGTAGGCGGCGTAGCGGTCCAGCAGCGCGACGGGGTCCTGCTCGACCACCAGCATGTCGCGGTGCTGGGGGCGGATGAAGGATTCGGCCACGGCATGGTCCAGGAACCGGAGCATGGCGTCGTAGTAGCCGGCCACGTTGAGCAGGCCGCAGGGCTTCTCGTGCATGTTCAGCTGGGCCCAGGTCCAGACCTCGAAGAACTCCTCCAGCGTGCCGGCGCCGCCGGGCAGGGCGATGAAGCCGTCGGCCTTGTCGATCATCATGGCCTTGCGCTCGTGCATGGTCTGCACCAGGTGCAGCTCGGTCAGGCCGCGATGCGCGTGCTCTTTCTTGAGCAGCAATTCGGGGATCACGCCGATCACGCGGCCGCCGCCGGCCAGCACTTCATTGGCGACCTCGCCCATGATGCCGACCACCGAGCCGCCGTAGACCAGGCCGATGTCGCGCTTGATCAGCTCGCGCGCCAGCGCGCGGGCCTGTTCGATGTAGTCGGGGCGGTTGCCGGGATTCGAACCGCAATAGACGCAGAGATTCTTCATTGTTCTGTCCGGAAAAGCGATAGTTTACGCAAGGTCGCGCGACGCTTCAGCCGGGGGCGGGGCGGTCTGGTCCCGCCGCCTGCCGGGCGTCGTGCCTGCCTGCCGCGGCCAGCAATTCCTGGTGATGGGTCTCGGCCCAGCGATCCAGCGCCAGCAGCGCGACGTTGAGCGAGCGGCCCAGTTCGCTCAGGCGGTAGCGCACGTGCGGCGGCACCGTGCGCAGATCCTCGCGCAGCAGCAGTCCGTGGCGCTCGAGATCGCGCAGGGTCTGCGTCAACACCTTCTGCGAGATGCCGTCGAGCCGGCGCAGCAATTCGCCGTTGCGCAGGGGGCCGTCGGCCAGCGCCGGCAGCAGCAGCGGCACCCACTTGCCGGAGATCAGTTCGAGCGCGTGGCGGGAGGGGCAGGCGGCGTTGAAGACGTCGGCGGTCGGCGCGGGCGTTGAGGGCGTGTCCATCGTTACCAGAAAGTGCGTACTGTTCCGCGCCCACTATAGCCCGTAAGCTGGGCGGTCCGAAGTCTGCACAGGAGGCCGCGATGGCCTGGTGGTTGTTGATCGCCGCGAGCGCGGCGGAAATCGTGATGGCGCTGGCCTTGAAGTACGCGCAAGGCTGGACGCGGCTGTGGCCCGGCGTGCTGGGCGTGGCGGCGGCGTTGGGCAGTGTGTTCCTGCTGACGCTGGCGCTGCGGCAGCTGCCGGCGGGCACGGCCTATGCGGTCTGGACCGGCATCGGCGCGACCGGCATCGCCGTGCTGGGCATCGCGCTGTTCGGGGAATCGGCGTCGCTGGCGCGGCTGGCCTGCATCGCGCTGATCATCGGCGGCGTGGCCGGATTGAAGGCGTTGGAAGGCTGAGGGCGGAAGCGCTGCCGCCGCTCATGTCGCGGCACGCGCGCCAGGGCCGACAGGCGCGGCCACGGCGCCGCAAGAGGATGCCGTGGCCCGCGTGCATGCTTACAGCTTGTCGGCCCAGAGGTCGTACTCGTCGGCGTCGGTGACGCGCGCGCGCACCAGGTCGCCGGGCTTGAGCGGTTCGTCCGAGCTGACGTAGACGCAGCCGTCGATCTCGGGCGCGTCGGCGCTGCTGCGGCCCACGGCGCCGTCTTCGTCGACCTCATCGATCAGCACGTCGATCTCGCGGCCGACCTTGGCCTGCAGGCGGCTGGCGGAGATGGCCTGCTGTTGTTCCATGAAGCGTTCCCAGCGTTCCTGCTTGACCTCGTCCGGCACGGGGTTGTCCAGCAGGTTCGCCGGCGCGCCTTCCACCGGCGAATACTGGAAACAGCCGACGCGGTCGAGCTGGGCTTCCTGCATCCAGTCCAGCAGGTACTGGAAGTCTTCCTCGGTCTCGCCGGGGAAGCCGACGATGAAGGTCGAGCGGATGGTCAGGTCCGGGCATTCCTCGCGCCAGCGCTTCACGCGCGCCAGCGTCTTGTCCTCGAAGGCCGGACGCTTCATGGCCTTCAGGATGCGCGGGCTGGCGTGCTGGAACGGAATGTCCAGGTACGGCAGCACCTTGCCTTCGGCCATCAACGGAATGATCTCGTCGACGTGCGGGTAGGGATACACATAGTGCAGGCGCGTCCAGACGCCCATTTCGGACAAGGCCGTACAGAGTTCGGTCATGCGGGTCTTGACCGGGCGGCCGTTCCAGAAGCCGCTGCGGAACTTCATGTCCACGCCATAGGCGCTGGTGTCCTGCGAGATCACCAGCAGTTCCTTCACGCCGGCCTTGACCAGGCGCTCGGCCTCGCTGAGCACGTCGCCCACCGGACGGCTGACCAGGTCGCCGCGCATCGACGGGATGATGCAGAAGCTGCAACGATGATTGCAGCCTTCGGAGATCTTCAGGTAGGCATAGTGGCGCGGCGTGAGCTTGACGCCTTGCGGCGGCACCAGGTCCAGGTAGGGATTGTGGTCTTTCTTGGGCGGCGCGGCATTGTGCACGGCGCGCACCACTTCTTCATATTGCTGTGGTCCGGTCACGGCCAGCACGCTGGGGTGCACGTTGCGGATCACGGACTCTTCCACGCCCATGCAGCCGGTGACGATGACCTTGCCGTTCTCGGCCAGCGCTTCGCCGATGGCTTCCAGCGATTCGGCCTTGGCGCTGTCGATGAAGCCGCAGGTGTTGACGACCACGACATCCGCGTCGTTGTACTCGGGCGTGACTTCGTACCCTTCGGTGCGGAGCTGGGTCAGGATGCGTTCGGAGTCGACCAGGGCTTTCGGACAGCCCAGGCTGACGAAGCCGACTTTGGGGGAAGACATGGGATACCTCGGTGGGCGCTGCCGGCGCCGATGATCAAATAGTGCGCAATTTTAGCGCGGCGGGGCAGGGGGCGGTATTTTACCGGGTCGGGGCGCTTGGCGCCGACGGGCAGGCCTGTTTCATGTGGAATTTGATCGTTTCGATCGGGTTGGGGGCTTTCAGCGGGAAGTGACCGGCCTCGTAGCGCTCGATCAGACTCGAAAGCACGTCCAGTTTGTCGCTTTCTGCCGTGCCAGGCGACGGATCGGCGTCCACGAGCGTGGAGGCCACCTTCAGGGCCGCGGCGTCATCCTGCCTGGTCCGGATCGGATGAATGTCCATGCTTGTCATCCCATGCAGCGGTAGGGAGCGTGTGTGCTGACGACTTTCGCCGGCGGAAGTCGCGTTTCCGCGACTCTACCGCGTGCCGTTCGTCAGAGCGACAGAGAGAATGAACAGCTTGGTCCGATTTTGATCTCGGCGCCTCACGGCGCCCCGCGCCGATACAGCGCCAGCGTGGCGGCCAGGCCCATCATCAGGCTGCCGCAGACGCGGTTCATCCAGCGCAGGCCGGCGCCGCGGAAGGCGCGCACCAGCTGCGCGCCCAGCGTGGCGTAGGCCAGCATGGTCGCGACGTTCATCAGCGCCAGCACGGCGGCCAGGGTGGCGTACTGGGCGAACAGCGGCGCGGCGGGATTGATGAATTGCGGCAGGAAGGCGGACATGAACAGCAGCGCCTTCGGATTGGTCAGCGCCACCATGAAGCTGCGCAAGCCCAGCTTGAAGCCGCTGGCATGGCGCGCGCCGGTATCGTCGGCCGGCATGACGAAGGCGGCGTCCGAGCGCAGCATCTTCCAGCCCAGCCAGGCCAGGTAGGCCGCGCCAACCCATTTGACCGCCTGGAAGGCGACCTCGGACGCCGCCAGCAGCACGCCCAGGCCGGAGGCCACCGCGCCTACCAGGATCATGTCCGCCAGCACCGCGCCGGCCATGCCCCAGCAGGCGACGCGCACGCCGTGGCGCGAGCCGTTGCTCATGGCCAGCAGCACGGTGGGGCCGGGGGTGACGATGGCGACGGCCGAGGCCAGGATGAACAGCAGCAGGGTGGCGGTGGACATGAAGGGGCTCCGTGGCAGGCGGTCAGTGTGACGCCGCCGGCGCGGTTCGTCCAGCGGACTGACGATCGTGCGCGCAGCGCGGCGCCCGGTGCGCGGCATCGTCCATGTCGACAGACGGTAGGATCACGATGCGCCTGGAGTCAGTGTGCGCTTCGCGGAGCGTGCCCGTATTTCGTCGCGTCATGGGTTGGCGCGCCGCCGCTGGCGACGAGCAGGCGGCGTTCCATGCGCGCCAGCGCCGACAGGGCGGCCAGGATCACCCGTGGATGCGCCGAGCCCTGCAGGCAGATGTCCGCGTCGGCCAGCATGAGCCTGGCAAGGTCGGCCGGACCGGCGTCGTCGTTCACCAGCGCGACCACGCCGGACACCTGCGGACAGTGCGGTATCGCGAAGAAGCGCTGCAGCCAGGCCGATTCGCCCTCGACCAGCAGATAGTGCCGGCCCGGCGCGCCGGCGCGCGCGTACAGGCTGGCCTGGGTTTCGGCATAGAAGCAGATGGCGGAAACGGAATCCCGGATGCTGGCCGCCAGGCGTGCGGCGCGGTCGATGTGCTGGGCGTGCACATGCAGGGTATGCAGGAAAGCGAAATGAGTCACGGGGCGAAGGGAAACAGACGGGATACGGCATTGTCCGAACGCGACAACGGATCCGGGAATCAGACGGTTCCTAAAACCCTCCCGGAGCACCCATGGGTGAATGAGAGAATCAATTCGGAAACGTCTGATATTCCTTGGCGTGGCATCCCGCTCTAATCACTCCCTTGCTGACCGCCGACGCGTGTGCGCCTGTCCTGCCGGGCCTGTTTCGCTCCCACGGGTAGCAGCGTCCCAAGGAGATTACGAATCATGCTGTCTTATCGCGTCTTGATCGTCGATGATCAGCTATTGCAACGCGAATATCTGAAAAGCCTGTTCATACAGGCTGGCATCGCGCAGGTGGATACGGCCGAGAACGGCTGTCACGCCTTGAGCCTGCTGGAGCAGCAGCGCTATGACCTGGTCCTGAGCGATCTGCTCATGCCCGAGCTGGACGGCGTCCAGCTGATTCAGCGCTTGTCCACCTACGAGGCGCCGCCCTTGCTGGCGGTGATCAGCTCGTCTCCCAAGCGCCTCATCTCCGGCGCCAGCCTGGTCGCGAAGACATTGGGCATGCGGGTCATCGATCAGTTGTCCAAGCCCGCCCAGCCGCAAGCCATCATCGCGCTGGTGGCCAAGTTGAAGGCAGCCTCGCGGCTGAAGGCCGAGTCGCTGGTGTCGGGCCAGGTGTTCGATCGTTCCGCGTTGCAGCATGCGCTGGCCTCGGGCGAGGTGCGCGCTTGGTTCCAGCCGAAGATGCGCATCGCCGACGGCTCGGTGAGGGCGGCGGAGGCGCTGGTGCGCTGGGTGTTGCCCGATGGCAGCGTGCTGCTGCCTGGCCAGTTCCTGCCAGCCCTGATACTGGACGAGCTGGAAGATGAGCTGCTATTGTCGATGCTCGCACAGACCATTACCGCTCAGCATGTGTGGCAGCAGCATGATTTCCGTATGGAGGTGTCGGTCAATCTGCCGACGCACCTGTTGCAGAATGCCGACCTGCCGGATCGTCTGTACGACCATGTCATGCGCCTGGGCGGCACCCCGCAGGACATCTGCTTTGAACTGACCGAGGGTTCGACCACGGATGCGATAAGCGACTATTACGCGGGCGCCTGCCGCCTGCGCATGAAGGGATTCGGCCTGGCCCAGGATGATTCCGGCCAGGGTTACAGCTCGGTGTTCAACCTGGTCTCCACGCCCTTCACCGAACTCAAGATCGACCGTTCCCTGATCAGCCGCTGCACGGCCGATGAAGGTGCCCAGGCCGCCGTCGAGAGTATCGTCTCGCTGGGCCGGCGCTTGGCCTTGAACGTGGTGGCCGAAGGCGTCGAAACCTGGGAGCAACTGGCCTTGTTGAAGAAACTGCAGTGCGATATGGCGCAAGGTTTCCTGATATCCCGCGCGCTGACCCCGGAATTATTGCTGGGCTTCCTGAAACGGAATCCCATCGTCTCCCGATGATCCGCGCCACCTCCCGGCATTCGCGCATCGCCTCCATCGGCGACCTGGCGCGGGTTTCGCTGCGCATGCAGGTCCTGTTCATCGTCACGCTGATCCTGGCCATCATCATGCTGGCCCTGTGCTACTGGATGATCAGCAGCCTGATCAACGTCGCCAGCACGGATGCGCGGCAGCACTTCCAGAAGCTGGCCTACAACCTGCACGGGCAGGAGTCTTTCCTGGCCCGCGCCATCAAGAATGAAGCCACCCGGCTGAGCCTGACCTTGGCGCAGGGCGGCCCCGCATCGTTCGAGCTGATCGACAGCGACGCCAGCACCTATACCTACGAAGGCCAGAGCGGGAGCCTGGCGATGCCGTACATCATCAAGGTCAGCCGCAACGATTCGGCCACTGGCGGCGACTACAGCCGGCGGTTGCAGACCGTGGCGGCCGGTCTGTCGAACCTCTACGGGTCCTACCGCAGTCCCTGGCAGCAGCCCGGGATGCAGGTGTTCCTGCTCGACCTGAACAGCCCTCTCAGCATCTCCGTGCCCTGCTCCGAGGATTCCATGACGGATGATGTGCATCGCTGGTGGCGCTGTCCGCTGTCGGCGAACCGGGTGCGGGAATTGATCTATACCCAGACGGCGAAAGTCAGCCCCAGCGGGCTGCGATGGATCAACGTCAACCTGCCGGGCAGCGGGCAGGACCGGATCGGCTACATCATCTACAGCGCGATTGAATTGCCGGATGCCTTGTGGGCACCCGAGACTCCCAAGCGCAATCTGGTGCTGGCCACGTTTTTCGAAATGCGCGACGTGTACAACGGCGACGCCGCATACGGCCGGACCTATTTCCAGTACCTGGGCACCACGCCCGGCCTCGCCCCCGCGTCCGACGGCCCCCACGAGCATGGCGCGCTGGAAGAGGTGGACAGCAATGTGCGCTTTGGGCGGGAAGGGGTGCTGATCGACACCTGGTGCCAGGATGGCTGGGCGGCGGGCTATCTGGTTCCCTATGATCGGTTCTTCGAGGCCGCCCGCTGGCAGCCGCTTTCGTTTGTCGGCTTGCTGCTGCTCTGCGTGGTTGGCAGCATTGTGCTGTATCGGCGCCATAGGAACCTGGTGGTGCGGCCGGCCCAGGCCAGTCACGAACGGGTGGTCGAAAGCGAATCCTTCAACCGCGCCGTGATCGACGCGGCTCGCGTTGCCGTCTGCGCGCTGCGCATTTCCGACCAGCAGGTCGTCGCCAAGAACCAGCTGGCGGAGCAATGGCTGGGGGACGTGGAAATCGTCAGGCAGCTGGCCCTGGCGCCGGACGGCGCTGTCAGCGATGTCGAGATCAATGGCCGGCACCTGAGCTTCATCGCTTCGCGCCTGACCTACCGGGGCGAGGAGGTCATTCTTGCCACCTTCAGCGATATCAGCGACCACAAGCGCGTGCAGGCCGCGCTGGCGCAGGCCAAGCGCGCCGCCGACGATGCCAACGCGGGCAAGACGGTGTTCCTGGCCACCATGAGCCATGAGATCCGCACGCCGCTCTACGGCACGCTGGGCACGGTGGAATTGCTTGGCCTCACGCCGCTGACCAATCTGCAGCGCGGCTATCTGCGCACCATACAGACCTCGTCCGCCGGCCTGCTCAACGTGATCAACGATATCCTGGACGTCTCCAAGATCGAATCGCGGCAGATGACGCTCAAGGACCAGCGCCTGGATCCGGCCGCGCTCACCGAGGAGGTAATGCAGGCATACGCGGCCACCGCCGACGCCAAGGGCCTGCAGTTCTTCGCCACCATCGCCACGGACATTCCGGTCTATGCGCACGGCGACGCCCTGCGCATCAAGCAGGTGCTGAACAACCTGGTCAGCAACGCCATCAAGTTCACCGAGGCCGGCTGGGTGCGGATTGACCTGGTCAGGGCTGGCGAGGCGGACGGCGGCGCCGTGCTTGAATGGCGTATCGCCGACACCGGCCTGGGCATACCCGCGAGCCAGCAGCAGATGCTGTTCCAGCCGTTCTACCAGGCCCATGGTTCGTCCGGCCATGCGATGCCCGGTACCGGGCTGGGGCTTTATATCTGCCACAGTCTTTGCGAGCTGATGCAGGGCAGCATCACGCTGGACAGCAGTCCGGGCCGGGGCAGCACGTTCATCTTCCAGCTGCCGCTGCGGGTGACGGCGGACGCCGCGCGCCTGGCCGGTGGCGGTGAAATCGCGCCCACGCCCGCGGTATGGGTGCGCGCGCCGGTCGCCGACGTGGCGCAGGACACTTGCGCGTGGCTGGCGCTGGCCGGCGCCAGCGCGCGGCCCATCCACGGCAGCAGCGTGCCCGCCAAGCGGGACGGCATCCTGGTGGAATTGCTGCCCGAGCGGCTGCCGCCGATCGAATGGAATGGGCCGCGGGTATCGTGCATTCCAGACGGACCGGACAAGCCGCAATGGAGCCTGTCTGAAATACATGTCACCAGCCATCTGCGGCACAGCATCGTTGAAGCGGTCGCGCTGGCGCAGCGCGAGCGGCCGTCGGCCGAGTTGCCTGCAACCGAAGCGGACGGGGACGATGGCCATGGCGGGTCCGAATACCGGCCGGACGCTGGTTTGCGGCGGCTGGGGCTGCGGGTGCTGGTGGCCGAGGACAATCCGGTCAACCGGAATCTGCTGGTGCGCCAGCTTGAGGAGCTGGGCTGCGAGGTCACGCTGTGCGCGGACGGCGTGGAGACGCTGGCGCGCTGGAGCGCTGACGAATTCGACGTGCTGGTCACGGACATGAACATGCCGTTGATGAACGGCTATGAACTGGTGCGCACGTTGCGCGCCCGCAGCACCAATGCGCCGATCATCGGCTTGACGGCCGACGCGCTGCAGGCGCAACGGGATGCCGGTTTCGCCGCCGGCCTGAACGCATGGGTGGTGAAGCCGGTGGACCTGCGCACGCTGCATGATGCGCTGAGCACCGCCTGCGCGAGAATCATCGGCTCCAAATTCGCCGGACCGCCGCCGCCGACCAAGCCCAAGGAGCTCTTCGACAGCCATTTGCGCGCGGCCTTCAATACCACCATGCGCGAGGACATGGCGTCGATGCGGGCGGCCCTGGCCGCGCGCGACGCGCCCGCGGCCGTCGCGACCCTGCACCGGATGCGCGGATCGCTGGCGGTGATGAACGCCGAGGACATCGCGCGGTTTTGCGGCGTGCTGGAACAGAAGATCGCCGAGGAAGGAATGACAGCAATGCTCGAGAACGCGGTCAAGAGCACGCTGGCCCAGTTGACCGAAAGATTCACGGAGTTGTAGCCCCCGGGCCCTGCCCGGAAAGATCGCAGGAAGCCTTGTCGAAAGCATCAAAATGGGAGCAAAAAGAATGACACGAATCCTGCTGGCCGATGACCATCAAGTGGTAATCCTCGGCGTTCGCAATGTGCTCGAAGGCGCCGGCCGCCACCAGATCGTCGGGGATGCCACCAATGCCGCGGAGTTGATCCGCAAGACGCGCGAGCTGGCGCCCGACGTCATCATCACCGACTACAACATGCCGTCCGAGGATGGCTACAGCGACGGCTTGGCGCTGGTGCAGTACCTGCGCCGCAACTTTCCCGACGTGCGCATCCTGATCCATACCATGATCACTTCGCCAGTGATCGTCGCCAGCCTCTATGAAGAGGGCGTCAGCGGCGTCGTGTTCAAGAGCCGCGATCTGGGAGAAATCCTGACGGCCCTGGACACGCTGGAGAGGAATCAGGTGTATCGCAGCGGGCCCCATTCCCTGGCGGCCTCCTTGCCTGGCGCCCCGCAGGACGCGGCCACGCGGATCGGTCGCCTTTCGCCCAAGGAGCTGGAGGTGCTGCGGCATTTCCTGGCGGGCACGTCGGTGGGAGAGATCGCGCGCATCATGAATCGCAGCGTCAAGACGGTCAGCACGCACAAGGTCGCCGCGATGCGCAAGCTGGACGTGGAAACGGATCACGAGCTGGTGATGTTTGGCGTCAATTACGACCTTTTCAAATGACGCGTGCGTCTGAAGTCCTGTCGTTGTTCCGTGGCGGGAGCGAGGGCATCGAGAGGGAGCTTTTCTCATGAATCGCAGTTTTCCCCGTCGCCGTTTCCTTGGCCTGACGCTCGCCGGCCTGGCGTCGGCGCTGCCGCCTGGCGAGAGCCGGGCGGCAG
>NZ_JCBANH010000081.1:0-29931 GCF_059760925.1 Achromobacter sp. 1011791174 | reverse complement strand
CCCCCCCGAAGCGCCGGGGGCGCTTCCCCCCAGGGGGCGCAGCTGCGGACCGGCGGAGCCGGATCCGCGCTGCCCCGATGGCGGGAGGATGTGCCTGGTTGGGCGGGCGTCTTGCTTGGCTGCCTTTGGGGGATTGGACGCCTCTATAGATAGCTGGTGGTAGGCGGGAGGCGCTTCAGCCCTTCTCGGCTTCGGAGCGGGTGGCCACCACCTGCAGCTTCAGTTCGCCCAGGGCCTGGAACAGCGCGTTGCGGCTGGATTCCGGCATGTCGCCGAACATGTTCTTGACCCAGGTCTCGTGGGCGCGGGCCATGCGGGAGAAGGCTTTCTTGCCTTGCGGGGTGAGCTTGATCAGCGAGCTGCGGCGGTCGGATTCGACCTTGGTGCGGACCACCAGGCCTTCCTTTTCGAGCTGGTCGGTGATGCCGGTGATATTGCCGTTGGTGACCATCATGTGGCGCGACAGCTCGCCCATCTTCATGCCCTTGGGCGCGCGTTGCAGCTGGGCCATCAGGTCGAAGCGCGGCAGGGTGGTGTCGAAGTCGTTGCGCAGCCGGCTGCGGATCTCGCCTTCGATCAGGTTGCAGCAGGTCAGCATGCGCAGCCACAGGCGCAGCGCGTGGTGGTCGTCGGGCGCGGCGCGGGATTCCAGGTCGGGGGTGTCGGTCATGGCGGAAGAGTTACCGGGAGGGCGGTTGGTCGGCGGGCGTCGGCGCCGCGGGCGCGCGGCCCGGCGCGTGCGTCTTGAGCGGCGGCGCAATGTCGGGTAAGGTCGCGCGGTCAGGGGAGCGGAACAGCGTAGCCATGCGGTAGTTTATTGGTAAAAACCCTAGACTTGTTTTGGCGAATACTTTAAACCTAAACTATGAAGCACGCCAGCCTTCCCCATGTCCCGCGGCGGGGGCGGGTGTCGCAAGCTCCCGTATGACTCCCGTTTGACGGCGGCGCACAGGCGCCGGCAGGCCGGGAAGAAGTCTTTCGAATCGCACCTCCAAAAAGAACATCTCTGCGCGGGCTCGCGCACGGAGCATCCACCATGCGTTTGATCACTTCCCTAATCGCCGCGGCCGCCCTGGTCCCGGCGCTGGCCCAGGCGGATGCCATCAAGGTCGGCATCGCCAACGACATTTCGGGTCCGTTCTCGGCGCTGGGCGCCGAGGCCCGCGACGGCTTCAACCTCGCCATCAAGCAGCTGGGCGGCAAGCTGGGCGGCCAGCCCGCCGAATTCCTGCAGACCGACATGGGCGGCAATCCCGACCAGGCCCGCCAGCTGGTCACGCGCTACCTGCAGCGCGAGAAGGTCGATTTCTTCACCGGCCCGATCGGCTCGAACGTGGCGCTGGCCGTGGGCCCCGCGCTGTTCGCCGCCAAGGTCCCCTACCTGTCCAACAACCCGGGCCCCAGCCAGTTCGCCGGCGCCCAGTGCAATCCGTACTGGTTCGGCACCTCGTACCAGAACGACGCCTTCCACGAGGCCGCCGGCAAGGTCGCGGCCGACAGCGGCTTCAAGAAGATGTTCATCATGGCCCCCGACTATCCGGCGGGCAAGGACGCGCTCAACGGCTTCAAGCGCGGCTACAAGGCCGCCCCGGGCGACGAGGTCTACACCAAGCTGGGCCAGATCGACTACGCGGCCGAGCTGGCGCAGATCCGCGCGGCCAAGCCGGACGCGGTCTACATCTTCCTGCCCGGCGGCATGGGCATCAATTTCGTCAAGCAGTTCGTGTCTGCCGGCCTGTCGCAGAGCATCAAGCTGATCGGCCCGGGCTTCTCGGCCGACGAGGACGTGATCCAGGCCGTGGGCGAGCCCATGCTGGGCATGGTCAACACGGCCCAGTGGGCGCATGACCTGGACGTGCCGCAGAACAAGGCCTTCGTCGAAGCCTTCCGCAAGGAATACAACGGCCGTTATCCCTCGGTCTACGCGGCCCAGGCCTACGACGTGATCATGGCCATGGACGCGGCGGTCAAGCAGGCCGGCGGCAAGGCCAGCGATCGCGACGCCATCGTGCGCGCGCTGGAAAAGGCCGACTACCCCTCGGTGCGCGGCAGCTTCACCTATGGCAAGAACCACTATCCCATCCAGGCCTATTACCAACGCGTGATCCAGAAGGACGCGAGCGGCCGCATCACCAACAAGCTGGTGGGCAAGGTCTTCGACAAGTACCAGGACGTCTACGTCGGGGAATGCAAATAGGGCCACCCCCGAAGCGCTGACGCGCTTCCCCCTAGGCGGGCCCCCTCAAGGGGGCATGCCTGCGGACCGGCAAAGCCGGATCCGCGGCATCCCGATCGTGGGGCACCCGTTGCGTCGTTGGGCACTTCCTCGAGGTTGGTCTCGTGGCATGCGGTGGGTAGGCGGTATCTGATATTGAATCGACCGTGCGCCAGGCCATCGGCGGCGCGCGGCAGGGGGTAGTGTTCATGACGTTTACGCTGATCGTCGAGCAATTGCTGAACGGTCTGCAGTTTGGGTTGATGTTGTTTCTGATCGCGGCCGGGCTGACCCTGGTGTTCGGCATCATGGACATCATGAATCTGGCTCACGGCTCGCTCTACATGGCCGGCGCCTACGTGGCCGCCGAGACCATGCAACGCACGGGTTCCTTCACCGCCGCTGTCCTGGTGGCGGCCGTCGCCACCGGGCTGGTCGGCGTGGCGTTGGAGCTCACGCTGATCCGCCGCCTCGCGCTGCGCGACCACCTGGCCCAGGTGCTGGGCACCTACGCCGTCATCCTGATCGCCAACGACCTGGTCAAGATGATCTGGGGGCCGGCGCCGGTCATGCTCAACATGCCGGCGGCGCTGTCCGGACCGGTGCGACTGTTGCCGGACCTGCTCTATCCCGCTTACCGCCTCATGATCATCGCCTTCGGCGTGGCCGCCGCGCTGGGCCTGTATTGGTTCGTGACGCGCACGCGCGCCGGGGTGCTGGTGCGCGCCGGCGCGTCCAACCGGCAGATGGCCACGTTGATGGGCGTGCGCGTGCCGCTGCTGTTCCTGGGCGTGTTCGCGCTGGGCGCCATGCTGGCTGCCGTGGCCGGCGCGCTGCTCGGCCCGATCACCTCGGTGCAGGTGGGCATGGGCGAGGAGATCCTGATCCTGGTGCTGGTCTGTATCGTCATCGGCGGCATCGGCTCGATCCGGGGCGCCTTCGTCGGCGCCTTGCTGGTGGGCATGGTGGACACGGCGGGCCGGGCCTTCCTGCCCATGCTGCTGCGCCAGGTGTTCTCGCCCGCCGTGGCGTCCAGCGTGGGGCCCACGCTGGCGGCCATCGCCATCTATGTGCTGATGGCGGCGGTGCTGGTGTTCCGGCCTTCGGGCCTGTTTCCGGCGCGGGGGTAAGGCAAGATGCGCAAACAGACTGCCTGGACCCTGGTCCTGCTGGCCCTGCTGGCGGTGTTTCCCCTGGTCGCGCCCGCGCTCGGCCTGGACTTCTATATTTCCTTCGTGCGCCGCGTGCTGATCTACGCGCTGGCCGCCACCAGCCTGAACCTGATCCTGGGCTACGGCGGCATGGTGGCGCTGGGCCACGCGGCCTTCTTCGGCGCCGGCGCCTATGCGGTGGGCATCCTGGCCATGTCGGGGGTGACGTCCGCGCTGGTGTCCTGGCCGGTGGCCGTGGCGCTGGCGGCCGTGCTGGCCTGCATCACCGGCGCGATCTCGCTGCGCACGCGCGGCGTGTACTTCATCATGATCACGCTGGCCTTCGCGCAGATGCTGTTCTACATCTTTATTTCGCTGCGGCAGTATGGCGGCGAGGACGGGCTGAACCTGCCGGGTCCGTCCACGCTGCCGGGGCTGTCGCTGGGCGACGACGTGTCGTTCTACTACCTGGTGCTGGCGCTGTTCACGCTCCTGTCCTGGCTGTTCGGACGGCTGGTGGCCTCCCGCTTCGGCACCGCGGTGCAAGGCATACGCGAGAACGAGTCGCGCATGGAGTCTCTGGGCTATCCGGTCTACCGAATCAAGCTGGCCGCCTTCACGCTGAGCGGCGCCGCGGCCGGACTGGCCGGCGCGCTGCTGGCCAACCACAACCTGTTCATCTCGCCCAGCCTGATGCACTGGACCCAGTCGGCCAACCTGCTGATCATGGTGCTGGTGGGCGGCATCGGCCTGCGCCATGGCGGCGTGGCAGGCGCGGTGGTGATGCTGACGCTGGAAGAGGTTCTGCGCTTGTGGACGGAATACTGGCACCTGCCGCTGGGCGTGCTGTTGCTGGGCGTGGTGTTCGGCGCGCCGCGCGGGCTGGTCGGCCTGCTGGGGCCATGGTTCGCCGGCCGCGCGACGGCGCGGCCGGGCAAGGAGGGATCGCGATGAACGCCGTCAATTCCGCGGTGCCAGCCCTGGAGGCGCGCGGCCTGGTGCGCCGCTTCGGCGCGCTGGTGGCGACCGACCAGGTATCGCTGAGCCTGGCGCCGGGCGAGATCCATGCCCTGATCGGCCCCAACGGCGCCGGCAAGTCCACCCTGATCCACCTGCTCTCGGGCACGCTGGCGGCCGACGCCGGCACGCTGCTGCTGGGCGGGCGCGACGTCACCGGCATGAACGCGCACCAGCGCGTGGCCGCGGGCCTGTCGCGCTCGTACCAGATCACCAATATCTTCAAGCAGTCCTCGGTGCTGGACAACCTGGTGCTGGCGGTACAGGCGCACGCGGGCAGCAGCTTCCGCTTCTGGCGTCCGCGCGCGGCCGAGACCGCGCTGTATGAACAGGCGCGCGAGCTGGCGCGCGAATGCGCCATCGACGCCAGCCTGCTGGAGCGTCCGGCCGGTACGCTGCCGCACGGCGAGCAGCGCAAGGTGGAGTTCGCGCTGGCCCTGGCCGCCCGGCCCGCCGTGCTGCTGCTGGACGAACCCATGGCCGGCATGGGGCCGGACGAGACGCTCAGGCTGACCGAGCTGATCGAGGCCATGCGCGGCCGCGCCGCCATGCTGCTGGTCGAGCACGACATGCAGGCCGTGTTCCGCCTGGCCGACCGCATTTCGGTGCTGGTGTACGGCCGCGTGATCGCAACCGGCACGCCCGACGAGATCCGCGCGAACGCCGACGTGCGTCAAGCCTATCTGGGTGACGAGGAAACCGCGCCCGCCCGCCAGGAGACTGCCTGATGCTTTCGATCGAATCGGCCAAGAGCGGCTACGGCGCGAGCCAGGTGCTGTTCGGCGTGGACCTGCGTATCGGCGCGGGACAGGTGGTGACCTTGCTGGGCCGCAACGGCATGGGCAAGACCACGCTGCTGCGCACCCTGTTCGGCCAGCTGCCGCTGCGCGGCGGCGCGATCCGCTTCGCCGGGCAGGACATCAGCGGCTGGAGTCCGGACCGCATCGCGCGCCTGGGCATGGCCATCGTGCCGGAAGGGCGGCAGTGCTTTCCCAACCTGACGGTGCGCGAGCACCTGACGGCCTTTGTCGCGGCGCGCAATCCGGACATCGGCGCGCCCTGGACGCCCGAGCGGGTGTTCGAGCTGTTTCCCCGCCTGGGCGAACGCGCCCGCAACATGGGCAACCAGCTGTCCGGCGGCGAACAGCAGATGCTGGCCATCGGCCGGGCGCTGGTCACCAATCCGCGCCTGCTGATCCTGGACGAGGCCACCGAGGGCCTGGCGCCCAAGATCCGCGAGGAAATCTGGAACTGCCTGGCGCGGCTGCGCGAGGCCGGCCAGACCATCCTGGTGATCGACAAGTATGTCGAGCGCTTGCTCAGCCTGGCCGACCAGCACGTGATCCTGGAGCGCGGCAAGGTGGTCTGGACCGGCGACTCGCCGGCGCTGGACGCCGATCGCGGCCTGTGGGAACGCTATCTCGGGGTGTAGCGAGAAAGCCGCAATCCCCCTGCGCCGCCGGTTTGAAGATGCGACATAAACGGCAATAAAACCACATATAGTTTGCCGCAAGGAAAAACTTGACGCACAAAACGCTTCAAGGCGTTTACACCCGTTTCCATCGCCTGCGCGGTTCTCTACACTAAGCGCGCCACGCACCAGCTCGGTGCGTGGCCATCACTGCCCACGAGGCGGGTCGAGCGCGCGGCGGCAAGCCCTGCCCGCGGCCGCGGACTCGCGGCCGGGACGGCAGGCCGCGCATGCAAGACACTTCGCGCACGCCGCTACTTATCCAGTTGTCAGGAAGACTACGCATGGCGAAATGGGGTTTGCGCAAAAAATCGCTTATGGCTTTGCTGCTGGCGTGCCTGGTCGCGCTGGCGCCGGCCGCATTGATCGGCTGGCAGCTGCTGGACGGCGTCAGGGATCACTTCGGGCGGGCATTCGCCGACAACTTCACGCAACTGAACCGCCAGCGCATCCTGGCGCCGGTCTCGCGCGAACTGGCCCTGTCGCTGCGCCTGGCCGACAGCGAGGTCACGCGGCGCTGGCTGCGCAATGAGTCCGATCCGGCCGCGCGCGAGCTGTTCTTCCGCGAAGCCGACGGCTACCGCCGCGATCTGCTGGGCCGGGCCTACTTCATCGCCAGCGCCGCCACCGGCAACTATTACTTCAACGACGACCAGCCCTTGTCCGAGGCGCCGCGCTACACGCTGAGCCGCGGCGCCGCCGATGACGGCTGGTTCTACAAGTCGCTGCAGGCGTCCGCGCTCTACAACATCAACGTCAACCCCGACCTGAAGCTCAAGACCACGCGGGTCTGGATCAACGCCCAGGTGCGCGACGGCGACAAGGTGCTGGGCCTGACCGGCGCCGGCCTGGACGTGGGCGGCTTCCTGCGCGACTTCGTCAATAGCGGCCAGGCCGGCGTCACGCCCATCATCGTCGACGAGACGGGCGCGATCCAGGCGCACATGGATCCCACGCTGATCGCCTACAACTCCGGCGCCGGCGGCGCCGACGGCCGTGGCATGGTGTTCTCCCTGCTGGACCCCGGCCCGGGGCGCGAGGAACTGCGCTCGGCCATGCACGCGGCGCAGGCCGATCCACAGTCGGTGCAGTCGGCCTGGGTCGCGGTGGACGGCCACCGCCAGCTGGTGTCGGTGGCCTACATGCCCGAACTGCACTGGCATGTGCTGACCCTGGTGGACCTGGGCGCGGCCCGGGTGCTGGACACGGGCTGGATCTGGCCGGTGGCGGTGGGCCTGGTGCTGCTGTTCGCGGCCATGCTGCTGTGCTTCGGCTACGCCGTCGAGCGGTTGATGCTGCGGCCGCTGCGCCGGCTGCAGCAATCGGCCCGCGCCATCGCCAACGGCAGCTATGACGTCAGCCTGCCGCCCGGAGGCCAGGACGAGATCGGCGATCTCAGCAATGCCTTCGGCGTCATGGCCGACAAGGTGCGCCAGCACACGGCCGAGCTCGAGAGCAAGGTGCGCGAGCGCACCTCGGAGCTGGAAAACGCCAACCGCGCCATGGCCGCCGCGCACAAGAAGATCGGCGACTCCATCGACTACGCCAGCCTGATCCAGCGGGCCATCCTGCCGGATCGCCAGCTGACCCAGTCGCTGGGCGAGCATCACTTCGTGCTGTGGAAGCCGCGCGACGTGGTGGGCGGCGATTTCTACGTGTTCCGCTCCGATGGCGGGAATTGCCTGCTGGGCATCATGGACTGCGCCGGCCACGGCGTGCCGGGCGCGCTGATGACCATGCTGGCGCGCGCCGCCATCGACCTGGCGATCACCGAGGTCGGCCCGTCCGATCCGGCCGCCGTGCTGACCCGCACCGACAGCGCGATCCGCGCCATGCTTGCGGACGCGCAATTGCCGAGGGCGCTGGCGACCAATACGGACGCGGGGCTGGTATATATTGACCGCCAGGCTGGCCTGCTGCGCTACGCGGGTGCGAAGATCAGCCTGTACGCCAGCAATGGCGATGCGTTGCGCGAAGTTCCCGGAGGAAAGCGTGCGCTGGGTGATAAACGCGCGGGCGTCTACGAGAATATCGAGCTGTCGATGGAACCGGGCTGGACCTACACCCTGGCGACCGACGGCTTCCTGGATCAGGCGGGCGGTGAACATGGCTTCGGCTTCGGCAACACGCGCTTCGCCGACATGCTCAAGACCCACGCGCGGCGGCCGTTAACTGAACAGGTCGCCGCGTTCACGCAGGCGCTGGCCGATTATCAGGGCGGCCAGCCGCAGCGCGACGACATCACCTTGCTGTCTTTCCGTTTCGAATAATCGTTATCAGGGCGCCAACTTCCATGAATGCCTCCGATCTGTACGCCTTGGGCGAGCGGTTCAACCAGAACCGGACCCTGTTGTGCTTCAACGGGCCGATCTCCCGCAGCCTGATCGAAGAAATCGGCAACGCGCTGAAGAACTACCTGAATGTCGAGCACGCCCGGCCGGCGGAGGCCATGGACGTGTTCTCGGTCTATATCGAAATGATCCAGAACATCCGCCAGTACGCCGCCCAGAACGGCGACACCGACGCCTGCGCCACGGTGGTCATCGGCCGCCGCGACGAAAGCCGTTACGTGGTGTCGGCTGGCAACCTGGTGCGGATCGAGGACGGCAACGCCCTGGTGGCGCGCGTCCAGGAGCTGGCTGCCCTGGACAAGGCCGAGCTCAAGGCCGCCTACAAGGCGCAGCTTCACAAGCCCCGGGCCCAGGGCGTGGCCTCGGGCGCGGGCCTTGGGCTGATAGACATCGCCCGGCGCTCGGGCGCGCCGATGGAGGCCAGCCTGACGCCGGCCGCCGGCGAAGGCACGGCCTTCTTCAGCCTGAGCGCGGTGATCTGAACGCCGCCATGCCCACGGATTCCCAATTGAACAGGCCCCATGCGCTGGACCCAGCCGCCCGCGTCCGCGACGGGGCCCATCGGAGCTATTGATGAAAGACCTGAACATTCCCGGGACCCAGTCCACGCCCGCCATCACCGCGGATCCGGCGCGGGGCCTGCTGACCATGCGCGGGGATTCCTATCCTGAAAACTCGTTCGAGCTGTTCGGTCCGGTGATCGAGTGGGTGGAATCCTATCTGCTGGAAGCTAGCGCGCCGCTCAACCTGGAACTGGAACTGCTGTACCTGAACACCAGCAGCATCAAGTCCATGATGGACATCTTCGACGTGCTGGAATCCGCCCACGGCAAGGGCCGCCAGGTTGGTGTCACCTGGTTCTACGACATGCGCAACGAGCGCGTCGGCGAACTGGCCGAGGAATTCAAGGAAGACTGCACCTTTCCCTTCTCGGTTATCGGCCGCCAATGAAAGCAGGCAACGCCGACCTGGACCAGCGCATCGCCGAGTTGTTGGCGGATCCCGCCCATGCCGGGCATCCGCTGCGCGAGGCATTGGAGGCGCTGTGGCGCCATACCGCCGACCAGATGGCGCGGATCGAGCGCGTGACCCAGTTGTCGGATGCCTACCAGACCATGGCGCATGAGCGCGAGATCGGCCTGTGCGACCGTTTCGACCGGCAATTGCGCCGGCTGACCCGCATCGCCCGCATCTCCGATCATTACCAGAGCATGATGCGCGACCTGAACGCCGCGCTCGAGGAAACGTCCAGCCGCGACCCGCTGACCGGCCTGTTGAACCGCCGCGCCCTGATGGAGACGATCAAGCAGGAGGTGCAGCGCGTCGCGCGCGGCGGCCAGCCCTTCGTCGTGGGCATGCTGGACGTGGATCATTTCAAGGCGGTCAATGACCGCTACGGCCACGAGGCCGGCGACCGCGCCCTGGTCGAGCTGGCCAGGGTGCTGCGCCACGGCCTGCGCGAGTACGACCTGTGCGGCCGCTGGGGCGGCGAGGAGTTCCTGGTGCTGCTGCCCAATACCGGGCCGGAGGCGGCGCAGGCCGTCATGGACAGGCTGGTCGGCGAGGTCCGCGCCATGGTCATCGACGTGGGCGGCGAGGCGCTCAGGCTCACGGTCAGCATCGGCATGTCGTGCCATCAGCTGGGAGAGACCTTTTCAGAAACGCTCAGCCGCGCGGACCAGGCCCTGTACCTGGCCAAGCAGGACGGACGCGACCGCGTCGCCCTTGGATATACCCCCGGCGCTGAATGACTCCGGAACTGCTGTATTCCGGTATTGGAGCCTCATATGCTTGATTCTCATCTGGGCGTTCCCGACGCGGTTCCAGAAGCGGACGCGTGGCGAACGGGCAGCTACCTGGCATCGATGGATCGGGCGCTGCTGCTGTTCGACTTCGACCCGGCCGGCTCCGTGTTGAGTACGAATGCGAATTTCCTGGCGGCCATGGGCTACGCCAGCGACGAGGCGCTGACCCTGCGCCACGACATGCTGTGCGACAGCATGGACGAGGGCAAGGGCATCGCCAGCGCCGAACAGATCTGGGCCCGGCTGCGCCGCGGCGAACACTTCTCCGGCACCTGCCGCTACCGCCGCCGCAATGGCGGCGCGCTGTGGATCGAGGCCACCTACCTGCCGCAGATCAATCCGGCCGGCGAGGTCGAGCGCATCTCGGTCGTCTCGCGCAAGTCCATCGCCGACGCAGAGCGGCAGGAAGAGGTGCGCCTGCTGCTGCTGGGCATCAACGAGACCGGCAACGCCGTGGCCGTGTCCGGCCCGGACGGTCGCATCGTCTACGTCAACGAGGGCTTTCATCGCATGCTCGGCTTCGGCCGCGCCGACGCGGTCAATCAGGAGCTGGGCGAACTGCTGGCCGGCGGCCGGCCGGATGGCGGCACGCGCGAAGAGCTGGATCGCCGCATCGCCTGCCGCGAGGGCTACCACAAGGACGTGCTGGTCTACGATCGCGCCGGCAAGCCGCTATGGGTGTCTGTCATGGCCAACTCCGTGTTCGACGAGCGCGGCACGCTGGTCAACGTGGTGGATGTGCTGACCGATATCACCCCGACCAAGGTGCATGAGGTGCTGCAGCGCCGCGTGCTGCAGGCCATGGTCAACGAGGCATCTGTCACCGAAGTGATGAACATGGTGTGCCGCGAGGTCGAACGCCTGGCGCCCGAGGTGCTGACCACCGTGCTGCGGGTGGACGATGCCGGGCGGCTGCGGCCGCTGGCCGCGCCCAGCCTGCCGCCGGCGTTCAGCGACGCGCTGGACGGCGAGCCCATCGGTCCGCAATGCGGCGCCTGCGGCACTTCCGCCTTCCTGGGCCGGCCGGTCATCGTGCCGGATATCGCCACCGATCCGCTGTGGGACGGCTATCGCCACCTGCCGCTGCCGGAGGACATCAAGTCCTGCTGGTCCTCGCCGATCAAGTCCAGCGATGGCCGCGTCATCGGCACTTTCGGCTTCTATTTCCGCGAGCGCCGGCTGCCCGACGACTTTCATCACCGCCTGGTGGATGTCTGCGTCTACCTGTGCGCGCTGGCGCTGGCGCTGGAGCGCGAGGAAGCGCGCGCCCGCATCCGCCAGCTGGCCTTCTACGACGAATTGACCGGGCTGCCCAACCGCAATCTGTTGCTGGCCCAGTCCGAGCAGGCCATCGCCCGCGCCGAGGCCGAGCGCAAGCGCGTGGCGGTGCTGTTCCTGGACCTGGACCGCTTCAAGCAGGTCAACGACACGCTGGGGCATCCCATCGGCGACGCGCTGCTGCGCGAGGTCGCGCTGCGGCTGCGGCGGCTGGCGCGCGCCACCGACATCGTCGGCCGGCTGTCGGGCGACGAGTTCGTCATGCTGCTGCCCGATTTCGAGCATGGCCGGCTGACCGCCGCCGCCGAGCACATCCTGGTGGCGCTGGCGCAGCCCTTCGGCGTGGGCGGCATCACGCTCAATCCCTCGGTCAGCATCGGCATCAGCGTCTTCCCGGAAAACGGGCGCGACATGGACACGCTGCTGCGCCACGCCGATATGGCCATGTACCAGGCCAAGACCGCCGGCCGCAACCGCATCTCCTTCTTCAGCGCCGAGATGAACCGGCAGGCGCAGGAACGCCTGGCGCTGGAGGCGGCCCTGCGCGATGCGCTGGAAGGCCGCGCGCTGCGGTTGCACTACCAGCCGCAGGTCGGGCTCAGGAACGGCAGCCTGTACGGCGTCGAGGCGCTGGCCCGCTGGCGCCATCCGACGCTGGGCGAGATCTCGCCGGCGCGCTTCGTGCCGCTGGCCGAGGAATGCGGGCTGATCGGCGACCTGGGCGACTGGGCGCTGCGCGAGGCCTGCTCGCAGCTGGCGACCTGGCGTCACAACGGCCTGCGAGTGCCTTCGGTGTCGGTGAACCTGTCGGCCACCAACTTCCACAATCTGAACCTGCCCCGGATGATCGCGGCGACGCTGGCGGAATTCGGCCTGGCGCCGGGCGACCTGATGCTGGAAATCACCGAGGGCGTGGTGCTGGACGCCACCGCCGGCACGCTGCGCACCATCGCCGAGCTGCATCGCCTGGGCGTGCGCCTGTCCATGGATGATTTCGGCACCGGCTATTCCAGCCTGGGGCACTTGCGCCGGCTGATCGTCGACGAGCTCAAGCTGGACCGCAGCTTCGTGCAGGGCCTGGAGAGCGACGACGCGGCGCGCGCGCTGACCAGCGCCGTGATCCGCATCGGCGAGAGCCTGAGCCTGCCCGTCGTGGCCGAGGGGATCGAGAACGAAGAGCAGCGGCGCTTCCTGATCGAGCAGGGCTGCGCGGCGGGGCAGGGTTTCCTGTTTTCGCCGCCCTTGCCGGCGAACGACCTGGAGCAGTGGCTGCGCGGTCGGTACTAGCGGCAGCTTGAACGCAAGGGCGGGCCTGGTCCCGCCCTTGTGCCGTTCCCGCCAGGCAGCGCCCCTCGGGGCGCAGGGCCCGGCGCCCCTTCACGCCTTCCCGACGGGTTGCCGGTCGCGGCAATTCGTCCCCATTTGATATCCGGACTAGTCGCTTTCCCCATTTGCGATAGGTCAATTTCGGGTATATATTTCAAGCCTAAACTATCCAGACCTAAATATCTGCGGCCCCCGCTCCTGCACACCCAGAGCGCCCGTCGCACACCATGGAGTGCATACGGAAATGAAAATAGTCTGCATCGGCGGCGGTCCCGCCGGCCTGTATTTCGGTCTGCTCATGAAGTTGCAGGATCCCGCCAACGAAGTCACGGTGATCGAGCGCAACCGCCCATATGACACCTTCGGCTGGGGCGTGGTGTTTTCCGACGCCACCATGCAGAACCTGCGCGAGGCCGATCCGGTGTCCGCCCAGACCATCGGCGACGCCTTCAACCACTGGGACGACATCGACATCCACTTCAAGGGTCGCAGCCTGCGCAGCGGCGGCCATGGCTTCATCGGCATCGGCCGCAAGAAGCTGCTGAACATCCTGCAGGCGCGCTGCGAGGAGGTGGGCGTCAAGCTTGTGTTCGAACAGTTCATCCAGGACGACCAGGCCATCGCGCGCGAATATGACGCCGACCTGGTGATCGCCTCGGACGGCATCAACAGCCAGGTCCGCACCCGCTACGCCGACACCTTCCGCCCCGACATCGACCAGCGCAACTGCCGCTTCGTCTGGCTGGGCACGAAAAAAGTCTTCGACGCCTTCACCTTCGCCTTCGTGCAGACCGAGCACGGCTGGTTCCAGGCGCACGCCTACCGCTACGAAGACGGCATGTCCACCTTCATCGTGGAAACGCCCGAGGAAACCTGGCAGGCCGCCGGCATCGAGCAGATGAGCCAGGAAGAGGGCATCGCCTATTGCGAAAAGCTGTTCGCGCCCTGGCTGGACGGCAATCCGCTGGTGAGCAACGCCTCGCACTTGCGCGGCTCGGCCATCTGGATCCGTTTCCCGCGCGTCATCTGCAACACCTGGGTGCACTGGAACACGCTGGACACCGCCCGCGGCGAGCGTCGCGTGCCGGTGGTGCTGATGGGCGACGCCGCCCACACCGCCCACTTCTCCATCGGCTCGGGCACCAAGCTGGCGCTGGAGGATTCCATCGAGCTGGCGCGCTGCCTGAGCGGCGCCGAAGGCAGCGTGGAACACGGCCTGAAGCACTACGAGGAAGTGCGCAGCGTGGAAGTGCTGAAGATCCAGAACGCCGCCCGCAACTCCACCGAATGGTTCGAGAACGTCAAGCGCTACGCCGGCCTGGAGCCGGAGCAGTTCGCCTACTCGCTGCTGACCCGCTCGCAGCGTATTTCGCACGAGAACCTGCGGCTGCGCGATCCGGCCTGGCTGGAAGGCTTCGAGCGCTGGATCGCCGAGCGCGCCGGCGCGCCGGCCCCGGCCGGCCAGCGTCCGGCCATGCCCATGCTCACGCCCTACCAGGCGCGCGGCGTGCGGCTCAAGAACCGCATCATGGTTTCGCCCATGGCCATGTACTCCTGCCAGGACGGCGTGCCGGGCGATTTCCACCTGGTGCATCTGGGCGGCCGCGCCATGGGCGGCGCCGGCCTGGTGATGGTGGAGATGACCTGCGTTTCGCCCGACGCGCGCATCACCCCGGGATGCCCCGGCCTGTGGAATGACGAGCAGGCGCGCGCTTTCACCCGCATCGTGGACTTCGTGCACGGCAACAGCGACGCCCGCATCGGCGTGCAGATCGGCCATGCCGGCCGCAAGGGCTCGACCCAGCTGGGCTGGCAGAAGATCGACCATCCGCTGGCCGAAGGCAACTGGCCGCTGCTGTCGGCCTCGGCGCTGCCCTATATCGAGGGCGTGTCGCAGACGCCGCGCGCCATGACGCGCGCCGACATGGATCAGGTGCGCGACAACTTCGTGGCCGCCACCCGGCGGGCCGTCGCCGCCGGTTTCGACTGGCTGGAGCTGCACTGCGCCCACGGCTATCTGCTGTCCAGCTTCATCTCGCCCCTGACCAACCAGCGCGACGACGAATACGGCGGCAGCCTGGAGAACCGGCTGCGCTATCCGCTGGAAGTGTTCCACGCGGTGCGCGCCGCCTGGCCCGAGGACAAGCCCATGTCGGTGCGGATCTCGGCGCACGACTGGGTCGAGGGCGGCATCACCCCCGACGACGCGGTCGAGATCGCGCGCCGCTTCAAGGCCGCCGGCGCCGACATGATCGACTGCTCGTCCGGCCAGGTCAGCAAGGCCGAGAAGCCCGTCTACGGCCGCATGTTCCAGACGCCCTTCGCCGACCGCGTGCGCAACGAAGCCGGCATTCCCACCATCGCCGTGGGCGCGATCTTCGAGGCCGACCACGCCAACGCCATCATCGCGTCCGGCCGCGCCGACCTGTGCGCGCTGGCCCGTCCGCACCTGGCCGACGCGTCCTGGACGCTGCGCGAAGCCGCCCGCGTGGGCTATCGTGACGTGACCTGGCCCAGCCAATATTTCGCCGGCAAGCGCCAGCTGGAAACCAACTTCGAGCGCGCCGCCGCCATGGCGCAACTGGACGTCAAATGAGTGAACTTGCATTGCCCCTGGCGGGCCGCCATGCGCTGGTGACGGGCGGCGCCCGAGGCATCGGCCTGGCCTGCGCCCGCGCGCTGCTGGCGCGCGGCGCCCGCGTCACGCTGCTGGGCCGCGATGGCGCGGCGCTGGACAGCGCCGTCGGGGGGCTGGCGAGCCTGGGCCAGGCCCAGGCCGTCAGCGCCGATATCGCCGACGAAGCCTCGGTGCGGCAGGCCTTCGCGCAGGCCGAGGCCGCCTTCGGCCCGGTGCACATCCTGGTGAACAACGCCGGCCAGGCGGTCAGCCAGAAGTTCGAGCGCACCGACGCCGCGCTGTGGCAGAACATGCTGGCGGTCAATCTGACCGGCACCTTCCACTGCGTCCAGGCGGCGCTGCCGGGCATGCTGGCGGCGGGCTGGGGCCGGGTGATCAACGTCGCCAGCACCGCCGGCCTGATCGGCTACGCCTATGTCAGCGCCTATTGCGCCGCCAAGCACGGCGTGATCGGCCTGACGCGCTCGCTGGCGCTGGAAACCGCGAGCAAGGGCGTGACCGTGAACGCGGTCTGCCCCGGCTACACCGAGACCGACATCGTGCGCGGCGCCGTCGCCAACATCGTCGACAAGACCGGCATGACGCCGGATGCCGCCCGCGCCAAGCTGGCCGAGCGCAACCCGCAGGGCCGCCTGGTGCAGCCCGAGGAAGTGGCCGAGACGGTCGCCTGGCTGGCCCTGCCGGCCAGCGCCTCGATCAACGGCCAGGCCATCGCCGTGGACGGCGGCGAAGTGATGACCGGCTGAGCCGGCGCCCACCCCTTGCATACAGAAACGGAGACACCATGAGCACGCAGACCGAAGAACACAGCATGAAGCACCACAAGCGTCCGCTCGCCGGCTACCAGGCGAAGACGTTCCTGTGGCAGGTGTCTGCGGACGGCAAGGTCGCCACCATCACGCTGAACCGGCCCGAGCGCAAGAATCCGCTGACCTTCGATTCCTATGCCGAGCTGCGGGACCTGTTCCGCGCGCTGGTCTACGCCACCGACATCAAGGTCGTGGTGGTGACGGGCGCGGGCGGCAATTTCTGCTCCGGCGGCGACGTGCACGAGATCATCGGCCCGCTGACCAGGATGAGCATGCCCGAGCTGCTGGATTTCACGCGCATGACGGGCGATCTGGTCAAGGCCATGCGCGCCTGCCCGCAGCCCATCGTGGCTGCGGTGGACGGCATCTGCGCCGGCGCCGGCGCCATGATCGCGCTGGCCTCGGACATGCGCCTGGGCACGCCGGCGGCGCGCACCGCCTTCCTGTTCACCCGCGTCGGCCTGGCTGGTGCCGACATGGGCGCCTGCACGCTGCTGCCGCGCATGATCGGCCAGGGCCGCGCGTCGGAACTGCTGTACACCGGCCGCGCCATGACGGCCGAAGAAGGCGCCAGCTGGGGCTTCTTCAACGCGCTGCACGATGGCGCCGGGCTGCTCGACGCCGCCCAGGCGCTGGCCGCGCAGCTGGCCGCCGGCCCGACCTTCGCCCATGGCGTGACCAAGAAGCTGCTGCACCAGGAATGGAACATGGGCGTGGACGAGGCCATCGAGGCCGAGGCCGAGGCTCAGGCGATCTGCATGCAGACGCGCGATTTCCATCGCGCTTATGAAGCGTTCGTCGCCAAGCAAAAGCCGATATTCGAAGGAAACTGAAGAGAGAGGCCCACCCCCGAGCGCTACGCGCTCCCCCTCCAGGGGGCGCTGCTGCGGACCGGCAAAGCCGGCTCCGCGCAGCCGCGATTGAGCCACACCTGTTTTTAGCGATGCAGATGCCGCGTAGCGCTACGGAGAGTTGATATGAGAGATGCAAGCTGGCTGGATTGGCCCTTTTTCGAGGAACGGCACCGCGTCCTGGCGCACGAGGTCGACGCCTGGTGCGAGCGCTCGCTGGGCGAGGTCGATCATCACGATGCGGACGCCGCCTGCCGCAAGCTGGTCAAGGCCATGGGCGAGGCTGGCTGGCTGCGCTACGCGGTCGCCGGCGGTCCTGGCGGCGCCTGGGGCGGCGCGTTGCCCGAGGTTGATTCGCGCTCGGTCTGCATCCTGCGCGAAACGCTTGCGCGCCATGAAGGGCTGGCGGACTTCGCCTTCGCCATGCAGGGCCTGGGCAGCGGCGCGATCTCGCTGATGGGTTCCGATGCGCTGCGCGCGCGCTACCTGCCGCGCGTGGCGCGCGGCGAGGCCATCGCCGCCTTCGCGCTGTCCGAACCCGAGGCCGGTTCCGACGTGGCCGCGCTGGCCTGCGAAGCCCGGCTGGACGGCGACGCCTATGTGCTCAACGGCGCCAAGACCTGGATCTCCAACGGCGGCATCGCCGACTTCTACTGCGTGTTCGCGCGCACCGGCGAGGCGCCGGGCGCGCGTGGCATCAGCGCCTTTGTCGTGGACGCCGACACCCCGGGCTTCGAGGTCAGCGAGCGCATCGACCTGATCGCCCCGCACCCGCTGGCCACGATCACTTTCGACAACTGCCGCATCCCCGTCGCGCAGCGGCTGGGCGAGCCGGGGCAGGGCTTCAAGCTGGCCATGATGACGCTGGACATCTTCCGCGCCTCGGTGGCGGCGGCGGCGCTGGGCTTCGCCCGTCGCGCGCTGGACGAGGGGCTGGAACGGGCCAGGTCGCGCCGCATGTTCGGCCAGACCCTGGCCGACCTGCAGCTGACGCAGGCGGCGCTGGGCGACATGGCCACCGCCATCGATTCCTCGGCGCTGCTGACCTACCGCGCCGCCTGGATGCGCGACGTGCAGAAGCAGCGCACCACGCGCGAGGCGGCGATGGCCAAGATGACCGCCACCGAATCGGCCCAGGCCGTGATCGACCGCGCGCTGCAGATGTTCGGCGGCGCGGGCGTGGTCTCCGGCATGCCGGTGGAAAAGCTGTACCGCGAGATCCGGGCGCTGCGCATCTACGAGGGCGCCACCGAAGTCCAGAAGTTGATCATTGCCCGTGAACTACTGAAATCCTGACGGACGCCGCAGAGCGCCCGCGGGACCAGGCCACGCCACCAAACCACACAGCACAGACGGCAAGGGGTTTTCATGGAAACATCCGCCCACATCGACACTTTCGCCCGGGACAACCTGCCCCCGGGCGAGCTATGGCCTGAATTCCTGCTCGACGGCCCCGACGTGGCCTATCCCAAGCGCATGAACTGCGCGGTGGAACTGGTGGACGCCATGGTCGAACGCGGCCATGGCGAGCGCGTGGCGTTGCGCTGGTCCCAGGAGGGCAAGCCCGCGGCCATGACCTACGGCGAGCTGGCGGCGCTGACCAACCGCATCGCCCATGTGCTGGTCGAGGACATGAAGCTGGTGCCGGGCAACCGGCTGCTGCTGCGCGGCCCGAACAATCCCATGATGGCGGCCTCCTGGCTGGCCGCCATCAAGGCCGGCCTGGTCACCGTGCCCACCATGCCGCTGCTGCGCGCCAAGGAACTCAAGCAGATCATCGACAAGGCGCAGATCCAGGCGGCGCTGTGCGACGTGCGCCTGAAGGACGAGGCCGAGTTCTGCCTGCAGAAGGACCATGAACACCATTGCGCCGGCCTGCGGCAGGTCGTGTATTTCAACGACCAGGGGCCGGCCTCGCTGGACGCGCTGGCCGCGACCAAGGCCGACGATTTCCAGGCCTGCGACACCTCGGCCGACGACGTCTGCCTGATCGCCTTCACCAGCGGCACCACCGGCGCGCCCAAGGGCTGCATGCACTTCCATCGCGACGTGCTGGCCATGTGCGACCTGTTTCCCAAGCACGTGATCAAGCCGGGACCGGACGATGTGTTCTGCGGCACGCCGCCGCTGGCCTTCACCTTCGGCCTGGGCGGCCTGCTGTGCTTCCCGCTGCGCGTGGGCGCCAGCACGGTGCTGGCCGAGAAGCTGTCGCCCGACAGCTTGCTGCAGCTGATCCAGGATTTCCGCGCCACCATCGTGTTCACCGCGCCCACCTTCTATCGCCAGATGGCGGCGCTGGCCGGCAAGTATGACCTGTCCTCGCTCAAGAAGAGCGTGTCGGCGGGCGAGGCCCTGCCCGACGCCACCCGCCAGCTGTGGAAGCAGGCCAGCGGCCTGGAGATGATCGACGGCATCGGCGGCACCGAGATGATCCACGTGTTCGTGTCCAGCCCGCCGGACGAGGTGCGGCGCGGCGCCATCGGCCGCGTGGTGCCGGGCTACATCGCGCAGATCGTGGACGACGACATGAATCCGCTGCCCAACGGCACCGCCGGCCGGCTGGCCATCAAGGGCCCCACGGGCTGCCGATACCTGGCCGACGAGCGCCAGCGCCGATTCGTGCAGGCTGGCTGGAACCTGCCGGGCGACACCTTCGTGCAGGACGACGACGGCTATCTCTTTTACCAGGCGCGCAACGACGACATGATCGTGTCGGCGGGCTACAACATCGCCGGTCCCGAAGTCGAGGACGCGCTGCTGCGCCATCCGGCCGTGGCCGAGTGCGGCGTGGTCGGCGCGCCCTGCGACGAACGCGGCCAGGTGGTCAAGGCCTTCGTGGTGCTCAAGCCGGGCTTTGAACCGGGCGATGCGCTGGTGGCCGAGCTGCAGGCCTTCGTCAAGGCCAATATCGCGCCTTACAAGTACCCGCGCGCCATCGAATTCGTGGATGCGCTGCCGCGCACCGAGACCGGCAAGCTGCAGCGCTTCGCGCTGCGCAAGATGGCCTGAGCGGCGACAAGGCAAACAGGAGCCAACATGGGAAATCCGTTCGTCAGCCAGGTGGAGGTGCGGTTCCGCCATTGCGATCCGGCCGGCATCGTGTTCTATCCGCGCTATTTCGAGATGATCAACGATTTCGTCGAGGAATGGTTCGACAAGGGCATGGGCCTGCCTTTCCATGCGCTGCACGTGGAGCGCCGGATCGGCACGCCCACGGCCTCGGTGCAGTGCGACTTCACCGCGCCCAGCCGCTGGCATGAACGGCTGCGCCAGACGCTGGAGGTGCAGCGCATCGGCGGCGCCTCGTTCAAGGCGCTGGTGCGTTTCGAAGGGCCGGACGGGCAGTTGCGGCTGTCGGCGACCCTGACCATCGTGACCGTGGACTTGCGCAGCATGAAGTCCACGCCCCTGCCCGACGATCTGCGCGAGCGGATGCGGGCCTATCTGGCGCCCGCCGCCTGAGCGCGCGCCAGCCTTACTTCACTGAGTTTTTTTGATAATAGGATGAGACGTTATGAAGATTCTGCAACCGCCGGATTGGATGGCGCCCCGTGGCTATTCAAATGGAATCCTCGCCGAGATGACGGTGGGCAGCAAGCTGGTGTTCGTGGGCGGCCAGGTCGGCTGGAACGGACAGCAGCAATTCGAGTCGGATGACCTGGCGGACCAGGTGCGCCAGACCCTGGCGAACATCGTCGCCATCCTGGCCGAGGGCGGCGCCAAGCCGGAGCACATCGTGCGCATGACCTGGTACGTCACCGACAAGAACGAATACGTGGCGGCCTATCCGGCCATCGGCAAGCACTACCGCGAACTGATCGGCCGGCATTTCCCGGCCATGACGGCGGTTGAGGTCGCGGACCTGGTCGAGGACCGCGCCAAGGTCGAGATCGAAGTCACGGCCGTCGTGCCGGCCTGATCCTGTTCAACGCGCCGGGCGGCCTGTCGCGTCGGCCCGGCGGTCCGGGCTCCGGCCGTCCGCCGTCCCGCTTACCGGGCCGGCATCCGGCACCGAATGGCGGGTGCTGGAGCCAGCGCGGGCCGCGCGTCCGCGATCACTGCGCCAGGCGCAAGGTCTGCCTGGGCAGTTCGCCGAATCTTTCCTTGTAGTACTCCGAAAACCGGCCCAGGTGGCCGAAGCCCACCGCCAGCGCCGCCTCGGTGACGTTGGCGCAGGCGCCGTCCAGCAGGCGCTGGCGCGCCGCGTCCAGCCGCAGCGCGCGCAGCGCGTTCATGGGCGTGGTGTCGCGGTGTTCCTGGAACAGCCGGGTCAGCGCCGTGTCGCTGGCGCCGGCGTGGCGGGCGATGTCCTTGAGCGTCATGGGCGTGGCCAGGTGCGCGCGCATATAGGCCTCGGCCAGCGCCAGGCGGCGTGGCGGCGTGGCCGCCGGCCCGCCGCGCCAGGTGTTGGGCTGGTTGTACAGCAGGTGCAGCACCAGCGTGTCCTCGAGCTGGTCCAGCCAGGCGGCCGGCGGGCGCGGCGCGCCGTCGTCCAGCGTGGGCAGCAGGTGGATCAGGCCGCCCATCATGCTGCGCCAGGCGGCGCCCACCGGGTTGTCCAGCCGCAGCGCGGGGCTGAAGTCCAGCGGCCGCAGCGCGGCCTCGCCGAAGGCGCGCTGGCCGATGGCGTCCAGCTTGCCGCGCGGGATCTTCAACAGCAGTTGTTCGCAGCCGGCTTCCCAATGCAGCCGCAGCGGCCGGTTGGGCGCGATGACCGCGGCACAGGCCGGATCGGCGTCCACCCGGACGCCGCCGCATTCGATGCGGGCGCGCCCGCGCAGCGGCACCTGCACCAGCATGAAATCCTGCAGTTTGTCGGGTTCGATCTGGACTTCGGCGCCGTAGCGCAATGTACAGACCGTCAGCGCGCCGAAGCGGCCGCGGTTCAGGCGCGCGTCGACCCGTCCGCCTTTCCAGGTCAGCCGGTGTTCCTTGAGGGTTTCCGAGACGAGCGCACGCGTCTCGTCCTGTTGCGTGGAGCTGAACACGCGCCGCTCGAACAAGGGCGCCAGCTCTAGGGGGGACCAGCCGCGCATGGATGCCTCCGGAACGCGGGACACCCCGCCTGCGCATCCAGAATAATTTAAAGGTCAAGGATTGGGAATTAAGTGAATCCCGGATAAAGCCGCCGCTTTTCGGATAGAGCGGGGCGGTCGGGCGGCCTACGCTAGCGCAAGCGGCCTGGGATCCCGCGCGGGCGGGCCCGGGTTGGTGCGTGGCGCGGCGGCGCGTAAGCTGGCGATTCCTGGCGAGCGGCATGCGCGGACCGCGGCAGACGGATTCTGCCAGTCTGACGCCGGCGGGGCCGGCGCGACAAAACGGGGTGATTCATGAATCGCAATCTCTGGGGCCGGCGCGCGCTGGCCATGCTGGTGTGCATGGGAGCGGCGGCGGGCGCCGTGGCGGCGGACAAGGTCAAGGTGGGCATGTTGACCACCTTATCGGGTCCGGGCGCGGCCCTGGGCAATGAAATCCGCGACGGCTTCAATCTGGCGCTGCAACATACGGGCGGCAAGCTCGGCGGTCTGCCGGCCGAGGTGGTGGTGGCCGACGACCAGCAAAAGGCCGACGCCGGCCGCCAGGCCGTCGAGCGCCTGCTCAAGCGCGACAAGGTCGACGTGATGACCGGCATCGTGTTCTCGAACGTGCTGCTGCCGGTGATGCCCGCCATCCTGCAATCGGGCACGATCTACCTCAGCACCAACACCGGCCCCGAGAACTACGCCGGCGCCGGCTGTAACCCGAATTTCTTCGCGGTGGCCTGGCAGAATGAGGACATTCCGGCGGCCATGGGCAAGTACGCGGCCGACCAGGGTTACAAGCGCGTGGCGCTGATCGCGCCCGACTATCCCGGCGGGCGCGAATCGCTCAACGGCTTCAAGCGCCTGTACAAGGGCGGCCTGTCCGAAGAGATCTATACGCAGCTGGGTCAGCTGGACTACGGCGTGGAGATCACCCGCCTGCGCGCCAGCAAGCCGGACGCGGTGTTCTTTTTCCTGCCGGGCGGCATGGGCGTGAACTTCATCAAGCAGTTCAATGGCGCCGGACTGGGCCAGGAGATCGCGCTGCTGGCGCCGGGCTTCTCGGGCGACGAGGACACCATCGCCGCCGTGGGCGAGCCGATCAAGGGCTTGCGCAACACCGCGCAATGGGCGGCGGACCTGGACAATCCCGCCAACCGCAAGTTCGTCGAGGATTTCAAGAAGACCTACAAGCGCATGCCGACGCTGTACGCCTCGCAGGGTTACGACGCCGCCATGCTGCTGGACAGCGCGGTGCGCCAGACCGGCGGCAAGCTGGACGCGGACACGCTGCGTCCGGCGCTGCGCCGCGCCGATTTCAAGTCGGTGCGCGGCGATTTCAAGTTCAACCGCAACCAGTATCCCATCCAGAACTACTACCTGCGGATCATCGAGGCAGGCGCGGACGGCAAGCCGGCGAACAAGCTCTCGGGCACGGTGCTGACGCAGTACCAGGACCCGTTCGCCGCATCTTGTCAAATGGAGTAGACCCACCCCCGAAGCGCTGCGCGCTTCCCCCTCAAGGGGGCGCCGCAGCGGACCGGCGGAGCCGGCTCCGCGCGGCCTGGGTGAAGTGGCATCGGCTTATGCGGGGCGAGTGGCTTGCTGGCCTCGTTTGAACATGGAAGGAGAGATACATGAGTGTGAACGTGACGACCCGGCGGATACGCATCGCCGCGCATGATGGCGGCGAGTTCGAGGGCTATCTGGCCGTGCCGGCCTCGGGCAGCGGCCCCGGCCTGGTGCTGTGCCAGGAGATATTCGGCCTGAACGGCTTCGTGCGCCAGACCGCCGAGCGGCTGGCCGAGGAAGGTTATGTGGTGCTGGCGCCGGATCTGTTCTGGCGCCAGCAGCCCGGCATCGAACTGACCGACGGCCCGGATGACATGCCGCGCGCTTTCGCGCTGTACCAGGGTTTCGACGAGGATCTGGGCGTGCGCGACATCGGTTCGGCCGTGGCGGCGCTGCGCGCGCTGCCCGAGTTCAAGGGCGGCGTGGGTGCGCTGGGCTACTGCCTGGGCGGCAAGCTGGCCTATCTGGCGGCCTGCCGCTGCGACGTGGACGTGGCCGTGGGCTACTACGGCGTCGGCATCGAGAACAGCCTGGAGGAAGCGTCCAGGCTGCGTGGCCGGCTGGTGCTGCACATCGCCGAGCGCGACGGCTTCTGTCCTCCCGAGGCGCGCGAGCGCATCCTGGCGGCGCTGGGCGGCAAGCCCGGCGTGGAGCTGTACGTGTATCCGGGCCTGGACCACGCCTTCGCCCGCACCGGCGGCGCGCACTACGACAAGCCCGCCGCGATGATGGCGCACCAGCGCAGCATGGCGGCCCTGCAACGCGCGATCGGGCCGGAGTTCGACTACTCGCATCTGTGGGACAAGCACTGCGAATACGAATTCGGCACCCGCGACGTGGCCGCCACCATGGCCACCATGGTGGCCGAGCCCTATGTGAACCACATCCCCACCATGACCGGCGGCGTGGGCCACAAGGAGCTGTCGCGCTTCTACCAGCATCATTTCGTCAACAGCAATCCGCCCGACACGCGGCTGGTGCCGCTGTCGCGCACCGTGGGCGCCACGCAGATCGTCGACGAGCTGCTGTTCTGCTTCACCCACACCACCGAGATCGACTGGATGCTGCCCGGCGTGCCGCCCACCGGCAAGTACGTCGAGATCCCGCTGGTGGCGATCGTGAAGTTCCGTGGCGACAAGCTCTATCACGAACACATTTATTGGGACCAGGCCAGCGTGCTGGTGCAGGTGGGCCTGCTAGACCCGCAGGGCTTGCCGGTGGCTGGCGCCGAGACCGCGCGCAAGCTGCTGGACGAGACCCTGCCGTCCAACACGCTGATGGCGCGCTGGCGCGAGAGCGAGAACAAGTAGGAGATGGACATGGCATACAGCGAAGAGCAATTGGCCGCGATGGTGCGCGGCGACAGCGTGCACCGTGGCGTCTATACCGATCCGGCGATCTTCGATATGGAGATGGAGCGCATCTATGGCCGCGCCTGGATCTACGTGGGACATGAAAGCCAGGTGCCCAGGACGGGCGACTATCACACCACGCGCCTGGGCGATCAGGACGTGCTGATGGTGCGCGCGGCGGATGGCCGCGTGCACGTGCTGTACAACCGCTGTCCGCACAAGGGCGCCAAGGTGGTGGCGGACGGCGAGGGCTGCGCGGGCAAGTTCTTCCGCTGCCCGTACCATGCCTGGACCTTCAAGCTGGACGGCAGCCACCTGGGCGTGCCGCTCAAGCAGGGCCTGGAAGGCACGTCCTATGACCCGGCCGACCCCACGTTCTCGATGCGCCGCCTGGCGCGGGTGGACAGCTACCGGGGGTTCGTGTTCGCCAGCCAGTCGGCCGAGGGCCCGGCGCTGGAGGACTTCCTGGGCGGCGTGCGCTCGTCCATCGACAATCTCTGCGACCGCTCGCCGGTGGGCGAGGTTGAGGTGGCCGGCGGCGTGTTCCGCGTGATGCAGCGCTCGAACTGGAAGGTGTTCTACGAGAACCTGCACGACACCATGCACGCCCGCGTCACGCACGAGTCCTCGTTCGCCGCCGCGCGCGACGAAGCCAAGGAAATCGGCGAGATGCCGTTCGAGCTGCACATCATGGACGGCAACGGCGAGCCCTACGAATTCTGGGAAAAGCTGGAACTGCGCGCCTATCCGAACGGCCACGGCTATATGGAAGGCATCTTCAACCCCGGCGCGGCCGAGCGCGATCCGATTTCGCGGGCGCACTTCGAGACGCTGGCGGCGGCCTATGGCGAGGACAAGGCGCGCCAGGTGCTGGGCATGAACCGGCACAACACCGTGATCTACGGCAGCGGCTCGCCCCATACCGTGTTCCAGCAGTTCCGCGTGATCCGGCCGGTGGCCGTGGACCGCACGCTGATCGAGATCCAGACCTTCCGCTGCAAGGGCGCGCCGGACGGCGTGTTCAAGCGCGCCATGCTGTACGCCAACGTGATCAATTCGCCGTCCTCCAACGTCATGCCGGACGATATCGAGCTGTACAACCGTTGCCAGGAAGGCAATGCCACGCGCGGCGGCGAATGGGTCAGCATGCACCGCTACCACGGCACCGACCGCAGTGACGAGCAGGGCATGGTGTCGGTCAACGGCACCAGCGAATTGCCCATGCGCAACCAGTTCCGCGCCTGGCGCGACTACATGCAGGCCGGCCCCGTGACGCTGGCATCGGCCGAGAAGGGAGAAGGCGCATGCTGCTAGACCTGGATTTCGACGTCGCTACCGACAATCTCAAGCCGGCGGACGTGCCGGCCGAGGCTTATCATCGCATCGCCCAGTTCCTCTACCGCGAGGCGCGGCTGCTGGATGAGCGGCGCTACGCCGACTGGCATGCGTTGTGGACCGAGGACGGCATGTACTGGATGCCGCGCGTGCCGGGGCAGAAGAGTCCCTACGACCACGTTTCGCTGTTCTGGGAAGACCGCATGCTGCGCGATGTGCGCATCCGCCGGTTGGAGCATCCGCGCAACTGGTCGCAACAGCCGCCGACGCGCAGCGCGCGGCTGGTCGGCGGGGTGCAGATCGAGGGCGTGGACGCGGGCGGCAACCTGGTGGTGCATTCGGCCTTCCAGATGACCGAGTGGCGCAAGCGCCAGCCGCGCCAGCTGGCCGGACGCTACACCCACAAGCTGGCCGCCGACGGCGACGGCTGGCGCATCCGCATGAAGCGCGTGGATCTGGTCAATTGCGATGACGCGCATGACGCGTTCGAGGTGTTCGTGTGAGGGTATGCCTGTATACGCCGCGCGGCGCCGGCCCGGCTTGCGGGAGCCTGCCATGAGCGCGGCCGACGTGGCCGTGCTGGCCCTGCATTATCAGAACGACGTGCTGCATCCGGAAGGCAAGATCCGCGTCGGCCTGGACGGCGACGGCGGCACGCGCCAGCGGCTGCTGCGCGGCGCTTCCGACCTGCTGCGCGGCGCGCGCATGGGCGGCCTGCCCATCGTGCATGTGCGCATCGCCTTCCGGCCCGACTACGCCGACCTGCTGGCCAACTGCGATATCTTCCGCAACGTGGCGGCCATCGGCGCGGTGCCGGAAGGGCAGTGGGGCAGCGCGTTCTACGAAGGCCTGCAGCCGCTGGCCGGCAGCGCGCGCGAGTTCGTCGTCAAGCACACGCGCATCAGCGCCTTCTACGGCACGCCGTTGGAAGAGACGCTGCGCGTGCTGGGCGCGCGCCGGCTGGTGGTGGCGGGCGTGGCCACGCACTCGGTGGTCGAGGGCACGGTGCGCCACGCCGCCGATATCGGTTTCAATGTGATGGTGGCCGAGGACGCCTGCGCCTCGGCCGACCCGGCGGTGCACGATGCGTCGCTGGCCAGCATGCGGCTGATCGCGCAGACCGGCTCGGTGGCCGAGGCCATGCGCTGGGCGGCCGCGCACTGAACAAGGATACGTCATGGATTTCAAGGGCTTTCCCGGCCTGGCCGGCAAGACCGCCATCGTCACCGGCAGCACGCAGGGGCTGGGCGCGGATATCGCGCGCGGGCTGGCCGCGGCTGGCGCCAACGTGGTGCTGGTCGGCCGCAATGCCCCGGCCGGCCAGGCGCTGGCCGATGAGCTGCGCGAACGGGCGCTGTATTGCGAGACCGACATCGGCCAGGACGCGCAGATCGAGCGCTGCATCCAGGCCGCGCTGGCGACCTTCGGCCGGATCGACATCCTGGTCAACAACGCCTGCCAGTACGCCGACCAGGGCCTGGCTTCCAGCCGCGAGCAATGGCATGCGACGCTGGACACCAACCTGGTGTCGGCCGCGATCTTCACCCAGCTCGTCGCGCCCAGGCTGCCGCGCGGCGGCGTGGTGGTGAACATGGGCAGCACCGGCGGCAAGTTCGGCGCGGCCGGACGCGCGATCTATCCGGCGTCCAAGGCGGCCTTGCTACAGATCACCAAGAACTTCGCGGTGGAACTGGCGCCGGCCGGCGTGCGGGTGCTGGCGGTGTCGCCGGCCTGGACCTGGTCGCCTTCGGTCGAACAACTGGCGGGCGGTTCGCGCGCGGCGGCCGACGCCGTGGGCGCGCATTTCCATCCGCTCGGGCGGGTGGGATCGGGCGAGGAGATCGCGGCGGCGGTGTGTTTCGCGTGCTCGGACGCGGCGTCGTGGATGACGGGGGTGGATATCCCGGTGGACGGCGGCTTTTCGGTGCTGGGGCCGGATCGGGGGATTTCCCCGCGCGCGTGGTTCCGCGAGCTGGCGCCGGGCCAGGACGGCGGCGCGGACGGCGCCTGAGCGCCAGGGACCGGCCGGCGACGGCGAGGTCGCCGGACCGCGCGGCCGGGGGGGCGCGGAACGATCCGCATCGCCCGCCCTCGCCGGATTCAGCGGATGACGATCTCGCCTGCTTCCAGCGCGGCCTTGCCGCCAACCTGGTCTTCCAGGAATTCCTGCATCTTGTTGCCGATCTGGATCTTCACGCCGCTGCAATAGCGCCGGCTGGCCGTGATGCTGGCTGTGTGGATCGGCTGCAGGTCGCGCACCAGCTGGGCCTCTTCCTCTTCCAGCGAGACCAGGTCGCGGCCCAGTTTGGCGTGGGTGTTGCGCGCGCGGTCGACCACGTCGCCGGTGGCGCGCTCGGGGTGCGAGTGCAGGAACAGCAGCAGCTGTTCGAGCTTGGCCTTTTCCTCGTTCATCTTCACGCGCTTGCGCGTCAACGCCGTGCGCTTGATGTCGGCGTGCGGGTCCAGGCCCGCCTGCACCAGCGTGGGCACGCCGGCGGGCGAACCGATGGTGCCGGCGCGCACCGCCTGCAGGGCGCGGATCTGGCCGCCCATGATGGCGGTCTGCTGCGCGTTGGCGGCGCCCACGTTGACCGCGCCGCCGGCGGCGATGCTGCATTGGCGGATCTCGCGCTCGACCTCGACGTTCTGGCCGGCGCTGATGATGGCGTTCTCGATGAAGCGGGCCTTCAGCTCGCCGCCGCAGACGATGTGCGCGGTGCGGGCGGGACCGGACGCATCCTGCATCGCCTCGGCCATGCCGATGATGCCGCCCTTGACCGTGACGTTGCCGCCGGCCTCGACCAGCGCCGCTTCCATGGTGCCGTTGACGACCACGTCGCCGGTCACGCGCACTTCCATGGTGGCGCTGATGTCGCCCCGGACCTGCAGCGAGCCTTCGAAATTGATGTTGCCGGTGGTCAGGTCCACCGCGTCGACTTCGACGACCGGATTGACCTGCACGCCCTGGTTGATCAGCTTGGGGCTGCCGGCGATCGCCGCGCGCAGCAGCAGCGGGTCGTCCGGATCGATCTCGACGCCGGACATGTCGCTGGAGAATTGCGTGTCGGCCATCTCGTCGGGCAGCACGGGCTGGCCCAGCACGTCGCGGCCATCGATGCCGGGCAGCGGCGGAATGCGGCGCATGAGCGGCGTGCCCGGCGTGACCAGCAGCAGGCTGCCCAGGTCGCGGTAGTCCACCTGGGCCAGTTCGTCGATTTCCTGGGCGCGCGGCTTGAGCCGGTCCAGCAGGCTTTCGAAGCGGGTGGGGGTGCCGCGCGTGGGCGGGGTGCCTTGCGCCACCAGCAGGGTGCCGGTGCGACCCTGTTCGACGGCCTCGGCCAGTTCCGTTTCCAGCAGGCCGTGGACGATGCCCTGGTCGGCCAGCGCCTGGCGCACCGTCTGCAGCGCGACGGGACGGCCGCCCTTGGGCGGCAGCAGGGTGATCATGGCCGCCATGCGGTCGGCGCTCAGTTCCAGTTCATAGGAGCCGTCCTGCACCTTGCCGATCGTCCCCTGCACGGGCGCGACGGCGTCCCGGCACATGTCGATGAAGGCGATGACGGCGTGGTTGTCCAGTGCTTCGGTGGTCCAGCCCTGTTCGGCGGCGGCGGCGGCCAGGCTGTCCCAGTTGGGCAGGTCGCTGGCCAGGGCGGCGTCGCCGGCGCGTTCGGCGTCTTCGTCCGAGGCGTCGGCGTCCTCGTTCGCGTCGCTCTCGCCGGCGGGGAGGGCGGTTTCGGCG
>NZ_JCBANH010000080.1:0-30739 GCF_059760925.1 Achromobacter sp. 1011791174 | reverse complement strand
GCGCCGGCCTGATGGCCGCGCTGTCCGAGTTCTCGCATTTCGCCGGCTGGTCCGTCTACGTCACCGCCGCGCTGGCCGTGGCCGCCATCGTGGCCTGCGGCCTGGACACCTACCGCAAGGGCTGGATCGCCGTGCGCAACGGCAATCTCAACATCAACGCCCTGATGAGCATCGCCGTCACCGGCGCGGTGCTGATCGGCCAATGGCCCGAGGCGGCCATGGTGATGTTCCTGTTCAACGTGGCCGAGCTGATCGAGGCGCGTTCGCTCGATCGCGCCCGCAACGCCATCCGCGGCCTGCTGGACCTGGCCCCCGAAACCGCCACGCGCCGGCAGCCCGACGGCACGTGGCAAGAGGTGCCGGCCGCGCAATTGCAGCCAGGCGACATCGTGCGCGTGCGGCCCGGCGAACGCATCGCCGCCGACGGCGAGATCGTCAGCGGCCGCTCGGCCGTGGACCAGTCGCCCATCACCGGCGAAAGCCTGCCGGTGGAAAAGACCGAGGGCGACCCGGTCTACGCCGCCACGGTCAACGCCTCGGGCTCGTTCGAATACCGCGTCACCGCCGCCGCCGGCAACACCACGCTGGCCCGCATCATCCATGCCGTGGAGCAGGCCCAGGGCGCGCGCGCGCCGACGCAGCGCTTCATCGACCGCTTCTCGCGCATCTACACGCCGGTGGTGGTGGGCGTGGCCGTGCTGGTGGCAGTGGTGCCGCCGCTGCTGTGGGGCCAGCCCTGGTTCGACGCCATCTACCGCGCGCTGGCGCTGCTGATCATCGCCTGCCCCTGCGCGCTGGTGATCTCCACGCCGGTCAGCATCGTCAGCGGCCTGACCGCCGCGTCGCGGCGCGGCATCCTGGTCAAGGGCGGCGTCTACCTCGAAGAAGGCCGCAACCTGCAATGGCTGGCGCTGGACAAGACCGGCACCCTGACCCACGGCAAGCCGGTGCAGACCGACCTGCAGGACTGGGAACCGTCCGATCTGAGCCGCCAGCCCGCGGCGCTGGTCGCCGCCAGCCTGGCGGCGCGCTCCGACCACCCCGTGTCGCTGGCCGTGGCCAATGCGGCGCGCGAGGCCGGCCATCAGCTGCTGGACGTGGCCGACTTCGCCGCCCTGCCCGGCCGTGGCGTGGCCGGCGTGATCGACGGCGTGACCTTCCAGCTCGGCAACCGCCGCCTGATGCGCGAAGCCGGCGTGGCCAGCGACGCGCTGGAAGCGCGCATGGACGAACTGGAGCGCCAGGGCAAGAGCGTGATCGGCCTGACCGACGGCAGCCGCGTGCTGGCGCTGGCCGCCGTGGCCGACACCGTCAAGCCCACCAGCGCCGCCGCCATCGCCGAGCTGCACGCGCTGGGGGTGCGCACGCTGATGCTGACGGGCGACAACACGCCCACGGCCCGCGCCATCGCGGCCCAGGTCGGCATCGACGAGGCACGCGGCGACCAGCTGCCCGAGGACAAGCTGGCGGCCATAGAAAGCAAGCTGAGTCCGGCCGGCAAGGTCGGCATGGTGGGCGACGGCATCAACGACGCGCCCGCTCTGGCGCGCGCCGACATCGGCTTCGCCATGGGCGCGGCCGGCACCGGCACCGCCATCGAGACCGCCGACGTGGCGCTGATGGACGACGACCTGCGCAAGATCGGCGTGTTCCTGCGCCTGTCGCGCGCCACGCACAGCGTGCTGGTGCAGAACATCGCGCTGGCGCTGGGCATCAAGGCCCTGTTCCTGGCGCTGGCCATGACCGGCAACGCCACGCTGTGGATGGCCGTGTTCGCCGATGTGGGCGCCAGCCTGCTGGTGGTGGCCAACGGGCTGCGGCTGTTGCGCGCCGCGCCGGCCGCGCGCGCGGCCTAGGGCCGGGTCGCCCCAGGCGGGCCCGAATCCGCCCTAGGCGGGTTCGGCCTTCACCCGCCAGCCGGCCCCCAGCGGCGCCGCGCTGAACCTCACCGGCAGGAACTGCCCGATGACGCCGAAGTTGCTGCGGGCATGCGCGGTCAGCTCGGTGCAGGTGTACTGCGCCGGCTGGCCGCGCCGCCATACGGCCAGGGCCAGCGGCAGCGCCCACTGGTCCGCCAGGTACGGTCCCAGCGCCGCGTCGCTGTCCAGGTAGGCGCGCACGTCCCGCGCCAATTCCTCGGCCACCGTTTCGGCAGTCAGGCCCTTGACGCCGAAGCGCGTGAATACCTCGCAGACCTGCTCGTGCTCCAAGGTCGCCAGCAGCGCGTTGCCCGGTCCTTCGTGCTGGCGCGTGGCGGCCACGCGCAACTGATCCCCGGTCCAGCCCAACGCTTCGCCCAGATGTTCCAGCTCGCGCCGCGCGCGATCAGGTCGAACGGCTCCAGCTGGTCGGCTGCCGGCCAGATCCGCGCCTCGATCTCGCCGCCGCCGGCCGGGTAGAACCCCATCCTGAGCAGGCTCAGTTCCGCCTTGGCGCCCAATCGGGCCAGCAGGGGCGCGTAGCTGCGCGCCAGGAAATGGAACGGCGGCGCGGCGGGGTTGTGCGTGCCGCCGCCCAGCGACAGGCGGCTGGGCCCGTCGGCCATCATCAGCGCCGGCCACAGCGTCTGCAGCAACAGCCCGCAGCTGCCCGCCGTGCCCAGATGAAAACGGTAGTCGCCCGCGCGCGGCTTGCCGGGCGCGAAGCTCAGCGATTGCGAATTCAGTTCCGCGCCCTGCACCTGCGCGCCGCTGATCTCGGCCGCGGCGATGACGCAGCCCAGGTGCTGGCGCATCAGGCCGGGCTTGGCGCGCCCGGCGCGGATGCGGTTCATGGAAAAAGGCTGGCCCGTGCACATGGACAGCGCCAGCGAAGTACGCAGCAGTTGGCCGCCGCCCTCCCCGGCGGCCCCATCGATCTCGATCACTTTTGTATCCTTCAAATCATTATTTCAAGCGGGCGCGGCATCGAAATGCAGCACCGCCTCGCGCAGGTAGCGATCCAGCCGCGCCAGGTCCGGCCGGTCGCCGGCGACCGGGACATGCGCCTGCGCCGACTCCAGCTCGCGCAGGATGAAGTCGTGCAGGCCCGGCCAGCGCGGGCTGGTGGCGGCCTCTCCTGCCCGCATCTTCACCGCCAGCAAGGCGTTGAGCTCTTCCAGCAGCGCCGGGTCGGTCACCATCTCGCTCGCCAGCTCGGCGAAGCGCATGGGCGGCGCGCCGCGCCCTTCCCGGATCCAGCGCGCCGCCAGCAGCGGCCGCAGCACGTACAGGTATTTCTTGTAGCGCACGACCTCGCCCAGCAGGTGCTCGCGCAGGTTCTTGCGGGCCATGGACACGTAATGGTGATAGCCGCGCACCAGCGAGAACTCCTCCTCGGCCAGCGCGCGCAGGCGCGGCGCCCAGGGTTCGACCGCCCGATAGACGATGGGCGAGCGCAGCCATTCCAGCAGCGTGGGATTGGAGTCGCGCAGCAGGCCCAGCGTCTTGCGCAGGTCCCAGCCGTTGATGTCCAGGTCGCCGCTGATCGGTTGCTCGATGACGTCGCGCCCGGGCAGCACGGTCAGATACCAGGGTAGCCGATGCACGTAAACGAAACGCACGTCGTAGTCGCTGTCGGGCGAGGCGAAGCCCCAGCCCCGGCTGCCCGACTCGCAGGCGTACAGCACCGTCACCTGGTGCTGGCGCTCGATGTCCGCGAGTTTCTCGGCGATGAGCGCCCGCATGTCGTCCGACACCGGATGCGCGCTCAGGACGCTTTCCTGCTTCATGTTCCTCTCCTTGCGGAACGGGGCATGCGCCCCGCTCCGTCAACCTTTCACGCACACCACCTGTTTCAGGGTGTGCACCACTTCCACCAGATCGCGCTGCGCCGCCATGACGGCGTCGATGTCCTTGTAGGCCATCGGGATCTCGTCGATGACGTTGGCGTCCTTGCGGCATTCCACGCCTTCCGTCGCGCGCACCTGGTCTTCCACCGAAAACAGCTGCTTGGCCTTGGTGCGGCTCATGACGCGGCCGGCGCCGTGGCTGCAGCTTTCAAAGCTTTCCGGGTTGCCCAGGCCGCGCACGATGTAGCTGCGCGCGCCCATGCTGCCCGGGATGATGCCCAGCTCGCCGCGCTTGGCGCTGACCGCGCCCTTGCGGGTCACGAACACGTCCTCGCCGAAGTGGCGCTCGCGCTGCACATAGTTGTGGTGGCAGTTCACCGCCTCCACGTGCGACTCGAAGGGCTTGGCGATGACCTTGCGCACGGTCGCGATCAGGTTGGCCATCATCACCTCGCGGTTGCGCAGCGCGAACTTCTGCGCCCACGACACCGCGCGCACATAATGGCCGAAATACTGGGCGCCTTCCTCGAAATAGGCCAGGTTCTCGTCCGGCAGGTTGCTCTGGTGGCGCTGCGCGTCCTTCTTGGCCAGCTCGATGAAGTGCGTGCCGATGGCGTTGCCCACGCCGCGCGAGCCCGAGTGCAGCATGAACCAGACGAAACCCGCCTCATCCAGGCAGACCTCGATGAAGTGGTTGCCCGTGCCCAGCGTGCCCAGGTGCTTGCGGTTGTTGGTGTTGCGCAGGCGCGGATGCAGCTCGCACAGCGCGTCAAACTCGTCGGCCAGCGTGGCCCAGACCTGGTCCACGGACACGGGCGGGTTCTCCCAGCTGCCCGTGTCGCGGCGGCCGCGCGGCGCCGAGCCGTGCGGCACGGCATGCTCGATGGCCGAGCGCAGCGGGCCCAGGCTGTCGGGCAGGTCTTCGGCGCGCAGCGTGGTCTTGGCCGCCATCATGCCGCAGCCGATATCCACGCCCACCGCCGCCGGAATGATGGCCTTGAGGGTCGGGATCACCGAGCCGACGGTCGCGCCGATGCCCAGGTGCACGTCCGGCATGGCCGCGATGTGCTTGAACACGATGGGCAGGCGGGCGGCATTGGCCAGCTGGCGCTTGGCGTCGTCTTCGACGGGCACGCCCTTGGTCCACATTTTCACCGGCACGCCGCCGGCGACTTCTTCGATGTTGTAGTTCTGGTTCGTCATGTTGATCTTCTTTTTGCTGCTGAACAATTTACCGGCTTTCCGGGGAAAACCGTCTGGATGAGGATGATGCCTTGAATGCCGCGCCTGGCCCGGGAAAGCCCCGGACCGGCCCGGCTGGAAAAAATGCGCGACCAGAGTGGCAGGACGTAGCCAGCGCCGGTTTCCCGGCTGGGGATTCGAACCCCGCGGCGCACCGATGTAGTCCTGCCGGCATTCGCGCGTAATCGATACTGTCTGTTCCTTCACTTCCGTTGCCTGTGGCGAGCAAGGGACGACTAGTTCATGAACGAGACGGACAGTTGGAAGATGTAGTCCCGTTCGCATTCGTCCAACCCGCCCCGGAGGATCCGCCCCCGGAGCAAGACTGTGCGCGACCAGATTGGCAAGACGTAGCCTGCTCCGGTTTCCCGGCCTGGGGATTTGAACCCCGTGGCATCCGATGTAGTCCTGCCGGCATTCGCGCTTAATCGATACTGCTTGTTCCTTGGGATCCGCCGGGCGCGCTATTGCACGCCCAGCGTCACCGCTTCAATCTCGCCGACCCAGTGGCCGGCGCCCATGCGCCCCTCGGCGAAGTTGGCGATCATCTCGAACACGGCGTCGGAAAAACCGCCCACGTTCAGGATGTCCGCGCGTTCCGCAGCCTGCGTGGTCGCATGCGGCTGGATGTCGATGCACACCAGCCGCGCGCCCGAGTTGCGCTGCTTGAGCGTCTCCCATTCACGCATGGTCGCGGTGGCGCCACTGCGCCGCGCATCCATCCAGGACTCGTTGTCCGAGACCAGGATCACCAGGTCCACTTGCGCCCCCTCGCGATTCAGGCGAGCCAGCGGCGCGCTGCAGCTGGTGCCGCCGCCGCCGATGCCGGCCAGCTTCTGCGCGTTGGTCATGACCGAATCACGCGGATTCATGCGCAGGTCGACCACGTCGAAGTCGAACGGCAGCACGCGGGCCCGGCGATTCTTGCGCAGCACGGCGGCGGCCACCAGGGCGGCCACGTCGACGCAGCGCACGGTCGACGTCGCCGAACCGGCCCAGCCCGTGACCGGGGAACGCATGGACCCCGACACGTCGGGACACACGACCACCCGCCCGTGCAGGCTGGGCACGTTGCCGATCGCCAGTTCCATCGCGTCCTGCAGCGCGTCCTGCACCACCGCCGGCACCGCCTCGCCCGCCGCCTTGAAGGCCGACATCAGCTGGTAAGGCAGCACCCGCGCCCGGGCCACGGCCTGCGGATCGCGCAGCTTGGCGGCGATGGCCTTGGCCATGCCCGGCTGCTCGAACACGCCGTGGCGCGCGAAGGTGTTCAGGTTCTGGCGCACCATCTGCCAGGATCCGGCCCGTGCGACCTGCGCCCACTGCGCCGGCGTCATGCCGAGCGCAGTCAGCATCTGGAACGGCACATCCGGCGGCTCGCCCGTGGCATCGCGCTTGAAGCGTTCGAGCGCCTGCGTCGCGGGCGGCAGCGCGGCCTCGTCATGGGGCTTGCCGATCAGCCAGGCGAACCAGGCCGCGCGCCAGGCCTCGGCGGGCTTGGGATGCACCATCTTGACCACGTCCGCCAGCGAAGGCGCATTGCCCACGGCCGCGTTCAGCAGCTGCTTTTCGGTGGCCTCCAGCAGCCAGCGCTGCACCAGCTTCTTGGGCCGCGTGCCCAGCGACTTGCGCCCCACGGCGCCGCTGCGCAGGATCTGCACGAAGTTGCGCAGCATCTTGCCGCTGTCGATCACGCGCGGAAACACCTGCGCCAGCAGCTCCAGGTCGCGCACCGCCAGGATCGCGGCCAGCAAGGCCGGCATGTCCTTCATATGGCCGGACTCGCGGGCGTACACCGCCGTCCTGGCCACGAAGGCCGGATCCACCTCGGCCGCCAGCGTCATCACGCGATCCAGTTGATCTTGCGCCTGGGCGTAGAACGTCTGGCGCAGGCAGCCGGTGGCGGCGAGCTGGGCCAGCTGGTGGCGCGGGCTGAACGCATAGGCCGGCGCCAGTTCGTTATTGGTATCCAGGGCCGCCGGCAGCATCGCGCCGCGCTGGGACTGGAAGAGTTGCGTGTTGACCATGGAGCATTCTCCTTCTTGCATACGATTTGTCGTCTATGCCTTTCCTTATGCAAAGGGCGTGCCAGCTTTTAGGCCAGCGCTGGAGAAATTTTCCAAGCTATTGATTTTCCAGAGATTAAATATTTTTCGCAGCGATAAACAGAATCCAGGCTGATGCTTCACTTCTGATTTGTATAGAATATTAGCTAGCCATTTATCTAATCAGCTATCCCGACCCATGCAAAAGAAGAACGTCGTCATCGGCTTCCTGGGCACCCAGCTGGATGCCGGCCAGGGCGCGGGCCGCTGGTCGAAATGGCGGCCCACGGTATCGCTGGTCCAGCACGAGGACACGCTGATCGACCGGCTGGAGCTGTTCTATCCAACGCGCCACCAGGCCCTGGCGCGGCTGGTGGAGCAGGACATCGCCAATCTGTCGCCCGACACCGTCGTGAATCTGATCCCGATGGACTTCGCCGATCCCTGGGATTTCGGCGAGATGTACGCGGCGCTGTACGACTGGACGCGCGGCTACCGCTTCGATCCCGAGCGCGAGCAGTATTGGGCGCACATCACCACCGGCACCCACGTCGCGCAGATCTGCATGTTCCTGATGGTGGAATCGCGCACCATTCCCGGCGTGCTGTTGCAGACTTCCCCGCCCAGGAAGCAGGCGGGCGAGAGTCCCGGCAAGTACACGCTGATCGACCTGGACCTGTCGCGCTACGACGTGCTGGCCCGCCGCTTCAGCCAGGCGCGGGACGACGCGCTGGAATTCCTCAAGAGTGGCATTCCCACGCGCAACAGGGCCTTCAACAGGCTGATCGAAGAGATCGAACGAGTGGCGGTGCGCTCGCAGGCGCCCATCCTGCTGACCGGCCCCACCGGCGCGGGCAAGTCGCATCTGGCTCGGCGCATGTACGAACTGAAGAAATCCCGCCATCAGGTCCAGGGCGAGTTCGTCGAGGTCAATTGCGCCACGCTGCGCGGCGACGGCGCCGCCTCGACGCTGTTCGGCCACAAGAAAGGCGCCTTCACCGGCGCGGCCGCTGACCGGGCCGGCCTGCTGCGCACCGCCCACCAGGGCGTGCTGTTCCTGGACGAGATCGGCGAACTGGGCCTGGACGAACAGGCCATGCTGCTCAAGGCCGTTGAAGAAAAACGCTTCCTGCCCATGGGCAGCGACCGCGAGACCAGCAGCGATTTCCAGCTGATCGCCGGCACCCACCGCGACCTGCGCGTGGACGTGGCGCAGGGGCGCTTTCGCGAAGACCTGTATGCGCGCATCAACCTCTGGTCCTATGCCCTGCCCGGCCTGGCGCAGCGACCCGAGGACATCGAGCCCAACGTCGATCACCTGCTGATGCGATCCGCCGAGGAAACCGGCGCCGTGGTCCGCTTCAATGCCGAGGCGCGGACGCGCTATCTGAAATTCGCCAAGTCGGCCGAGGCCAAATGGACCGGCAACTTCCGCGACCTGTCGGCCAGCGTGACACGGCTGGCGACGCTGGCCGACGGCGGACGCATTCCGGTTGAGCTGGTCGACGCCGAGATCCAGCGCCTGCACTGGCTGTGGCAGCGCGGCGCGCCCGCCGGCAGCGGCGGCGGCAAGATCCGCCTGGACGCCGTGCTGCCCGACGGCGCGGCCGACGCGCTGGACCTGTTCGACCGCATGCAGCTGGAAGCCGTCATCGGCGTGTGCCGGGAATCGGACTCGCTGTCCGAGGCGGGCCGCAAGCTCTATGACCGCTCGCGCACCCAGCGCACGGTGGTCAATGACGCCGACCGGCTGCGCAAGTACCTGCTGAAGTTCGGCTTGAACTGGGAAAGCGTTTCCGGCCGGGAAGGCTGAAGCCGGCCGGGTTCCACCAAATACAAGGCCCCGGGACAGCGCGCCGCCCCGGGACCGGACCTGAGCATACGTCCGGACTCAGCCGGCCTGCTCTTCCTGCGGCCAGTCGCGCAGCACCGGCGCGTCCGGCGCGCCCGGGCCGACCTCGCGCAGATGGTCATGCTGCAACAGCGCCATGCGATAGGCATCGCGATAGGCGCCGTTGGAGAAGAACTCCTCCTTCAGCAGGCCCTCGATGCGAAAGCCGCAGCGCTCATAGATATGGACGGCGGCGGCATTGTCCTTGTCCACCACCAGGTAGACCTTGTGCAGGTTCAGCACGCGAAAGGCATAGCCCACCGCGATGCGCGTGGCCGCCTTGGCGTAGCCGCGCCCCTGGTAGCTGGGCGCGATGATGATCTGGAATTCCGCGCGGCGGTGGATATAGTCGATCTCGACCAGCTCGACCAGCCCGGCCGGCTCGCCGGTGTCGCGCTCGATGATGAAGCGCCGCTCGTTCTGGTCGTGCAGGTGGCGGTCGTACAGCGCGACCAGTTCGTCGTAAGCCTCGTAGGGCTCCTCGAACCAGTACCGCATGATGACGTCGTTGTTGTTGATCTTGTGCACGAAGTGCAGGTCGCCGCGCTCCAGCGGGCGGATCTTGATATCGGACATGACCGACATGATGAGTACCTCCGGGTGTGCCTGGATCTTATCCGAAGCGGGCAATATCTGCCTCGAAACGGCCTGATACCGCCATTTCCGCACCTGCATCAGCCATGGGTGGCGCTTTCCAGCGCATTGTTCCCGGAATGCCGCGTCACTGGCCGGTCTTTGCCTTGCCTCCCTTGCCCGCCCCGCCCTCGCTGAAGGCCGGCAGCCGCAGCTCGATGCGGCGCATCAGCTCGCTTGCCGCCGACGACAGCGGCCGGCCCAGCCGCAGCAGCGCCTGGCATTCCGGCGCGCTCAGGATCGGATGCGCGATGGGCAGGGCCACCAGCTCGCCGCTGGCCACTTCGTGATGCACGCCCAGGTTGGGCATCAGCGTCACGCCGGCGCCGCTCATCGCGTACTGCTTGAGCACGCGCAGCGAGTTGGTGGTCAGGCTGGGCGTCAGGTGGATGCGCTCGGTGAACTCCAACAGATCCACCGCCTGCCTCAACCCGTAGGGCGCGGACATCAGCGCGAAGGGATACGGCAGGATGTCGGCGATGGTCAGCGGCGCGCGGTGGCGCGCCAGCGCATGGTCCGGACGGGTCAACAGGCAGACCGGGTGCTTGCGGCTGGCGCGGCAGCGCAGGCGCGGATCCACCGGCGGGTTGTAGGCCAGGCCGATATGGGCGGCGTCCGAGGCCACGGCCTCCACCACCTCGTTGACCGAGCCGACGTTGACGCTGATATTGATGCGCGGATGCTCGATGCAGAACGGGCCGACCACATGCTCCATCAGGCTGTCGATGAAGCCCTCGCTGATCATCAGTTGCACGCTGCCGCGCTGCATGCCGCGCAGTTCCTGCAGCCGCGCGCCCAGATGCTCCTGCTGCGCGCGGCAGGCGCGGTAGTACTCCAGCAGCATGTCCGCCGCCTCGGTCGGCGTCAGTCCGCGCGAGCGGCGCTCGAACAGCGCCACGCCCAGCTCCTTCTCCAGCAGCTGGATCTGGCGGCTGACCACCGAGGCCGCCGTGTCCAGCTTCTCGGCCGCGCCGCGCACCGAGCCGCAGGCGACCACCTCATGGAAGTAGCGCAAGCGGCCCTGGCTGATTTCCTGCATATCGATTCCTTTCCCAATCGTTGCCCTATCAGCAACGATAATTCATATTCCAGGTCATTGCTTCGAACACACTGCCCTTCCGATAATTGCGCCTCCACGGCCCCTCCGGCGCCGAGGCTACCTTTATCGACCGCGGGCGCAGACCCGCGCAGGAGACATGCAATGCCCCATCCCGCCACGCCGGGCGCCGACCCGCGCCTGGGACCGCTGTACCGCAAGATCACATGGCGTCTGCTGCCGTTCTTGTTGCTGTGCTACGTCTTTGCCTACCTGGACCGCATCAACATCGGCTTCGCCAAGCTGCAGATGCAGCAGGACATCGGCATCTCCGACGCCGTCTATGGACTGGGCGCCGGCATCTTCTTCCTGGGCTACGTGATGTTCGAGGTGCCCAGCAACCTGCTGCTGGCCCGCATCGGCGCGCGCCGCACCATCAGCCGCATCATGGTGCTGTGGGGCCTGACCTCGGCGTCCATGCTGTTCGTGCAGGGGGAATGGAGCTTCTACGTGCTGCGCTTCATGCTCGGCGTGTTCGAGGCCGGCTTCGCGCCCGGCATGATCTTCTACCTGACCTACTGGTACTCGCAGTCGCGCATGGCGGGGGTCATGGCGGTGGTGATGCTGGCCGGCCCCATCGGCGGCATCGTCGGCGGCCCGGTGTCGGCCTGGATCATGACGGCCTTCTCCGGCGCGCACGGCCTGGACGGCTGGCAATGGATGTTCCTGCTGGAAGGCCTGCCCTGTGTGCTGATCGGCATCGTCGCCTACCGCTACCTGGACGACAAGCCCGCCCAGGCCAAGTGGCTCAGCGCCGAGGAAAAGGCGCTGCTGGCCGCCGACCTGGACGCGCGCTCGGGCCAGCAGAAGCACGCCTTCCGCCAGGTGCTGCGCGACCCCGCCATCTACGGCATGGCGCTGACCTACTTCTGCCTGATCTGCGGCATCTATGCGGTCAGCTTCTGGTTGCCCACGCTGCTCAAGCTGGCCGGCGTGAAGGACACCATGGAAATCGGCCTGTACTCGGCCGTGCCCTATATCGCCGCGGCCGCCTTCATGCTGCTGTTCGCGCGCAGTTCCGACCGCATGCAGGAACGCCGCTGGCACACGCTGGTGCCCGCCCTGCTGGCCGGCGTCGCCCTGTGCGTGGCCACCGCCGCGCCGACCCAGTTCGCGCTGTCGCTGGCCGCCATCACGCTGGCCACCGGCTTCATGTGGGCTTCCTACACGGTATTCTGGGCGATTCCGTCGCAGTACCTGAAGGGCGAGGCCGCCGCCGGCGGCATCGCCCTGATCAACAGCATCGGCCTCCTGGGCGGCTTCCTCAGCCCGTCCATCATCGGCTGGGTCAAGGAATCGACCGGCTCGCTGGCCGGCGGTCTGTACGCGATCTCCGCCCTGCTGGTGGCCGGCGCCCTGCTGCTGCTGGTCAACCGCCCGTCCCAACCCGCGCACGCGACCGCGCGCGCCTGAACGCCACGACAGGAAACCCAACATGCACATCCTGGTTGCCGGATTCCAGCACGAAACCAATACCTTCGCGCCGTCCAAGGCCGGCTACGACAACTTCGTCCGCGGCGAGGGCTTTCCCGCCATGGTGCGCGGCGAGGCCATGCTGGCGCTGCGGCAGGTGAACATCCCCGCCGGCGGCTTCATCAACGCCGTCGTGGCGCAGGGCCACACGGTGCGCACCGTGATCTGGGCCGGCGCCAGCCCGTCCGCCCACGTCACCACCGACGCCTATGAGCGCATCGCCGGCGAGATCGTCGAGGCGGCGCGCGAAGGCGGCTACGACGCCGTCTACCTGGACCTGCACGGCGCCATGGTCGCCGAGCACCTGGACGACGGCGAAGGCGAGCTGCTGGCGCGCGTGCGCCAGGCCGTCGGCCCGACCGTGCCCGTCATCGCCAGCCTGGACCTGCACGCCAACGTCACCGCCCAGATGCTGGGCGAGGCCGACGGCCTGGCCGCCTTCCGCACCTATCCGCACGTGGACATGGCCGACACCGGCGAGCACGCCGCCCGCCTGCTGCTGGCCCGCCTCGAAGCCGGCGCCAACTGGCACCGCGCCGAGCGCCGCCTGCCCTTCCTGATCCCGATCAACGGCATGTGCACCCTGTTGCAGCCATCGCGCGGCGTCTACGAGGAACTGGCGCAGCTGGAACAGGCGCCGGGCGTGGTGTCGATCTCCTTCGCGCCGGGCTTCCCCGCCGCCGACTTCGACGAATGCGGCCCGGTGGTCTGGGCCTACGGCACCGACGCGGCCGCCGCCGAACAGGCCGCCGAGACGCTGTACCAGCGCGTGCTGGCGCTGGAACCGCAATGGTCGCCCGACTTCCTGGAACCCGCCGAGGCCGTGCGCCGCGCCCAGGCCCTGGCCGCCGGCGCCTCACGCCCGGTGGTCATCGCCGACACGCAGGACAATCCCGGCGCGGGCGGCGACGCCAACACCACCGGCATGCTGCGCGCGCTGGTCGAGGCCGACGCGCAGAACGCCGCGCTGGGCCTGTTCTACGACCCCGAAGTGGTGGGACAGGCAGTGGCCGCCGGCGTCGGCGCCAGGCTGCGCCTGCGCCTGGGCGGGCAATCCGGCGTGGCCGGCGACGGCCCCTTCGAAGGCGAGTTCACGGTCGAGACGCTTTCGCCGGGCCGGCTGCGCTTTGACGGCCCCATGATGAACGGCATGGACGTGGACCTGGGCGCCGTGGCCACGCTGCGCATCGGCGGCGTGCGCGTGGTGGTCAGCGCCACCAAGACGCAGATGTTGGACCGCAACCTGTTCCGCGTCGGCGGCGTGCAGCCCGAAGAGATGTCCATCCTGGTGGTGAAAAGCTCGGTCCACTTCCGCGCCGACTTCCAGCCCATCGCGCACGAAGTGCTGGTGGCCAAGGCCCCCGGCCCCATGCAGGCCGACCCCGCCGACCTGCCTTGGACGCGTCTGCGTCCCGGCATCCGCGTCAAGCCGCTGGGCCGCGCCTTCGCCGGCTGAACGGCATGCGCCCGCGCCGGCACGGAGCCGGACGCGGGCGCATGATGTGTTGCGCGGCCCCTGCCGCCCCCGGCCTCGTGTCGCGGGGCGGTTTGCTTTCAGGATCCGGCTTTAAGGGGCTGGCTTTAGAAGTCGTGCCTCAAGGGCTTTACTTCAGCTTGACCTGCTGCGGAGTCACGAAGTCCTCCAGCGACAGTCCCTTTTCCTTGAGGATCGCCTCCAGCAGCGGCTGGAGCTTGCCCAGGCTTTCCTGCACCGTCTCGCGCACGGTGTCCACCACCACCTGGGTGCCGCGCTCGATCTCGATGTTGACGGCGTCGCCGACCTGCTTGTCCTCGAACACCGTCATCCGGCGCGTCTCGGGAATCAGCCAGACCTCGAACCAGCCTTCGGCGCGGTTGACCTCGGACACGGTCAGGCTGGCGCCGTTGATGGCGATATAGCCCTTGGCGAACACGTACTTGCGGAAGTCCTCGGGAATGCTGAAGCGCATCAGCCGGTTCGTGTCCGACGACTTGACCATCACCACTTCGGACGTGAAGTCCACGTGCCCCGACAGCGGATGCCCGCCAATCTCGGCGCCGTCCTTGGCCGCGCGCTCGACGTTGGCGCGGTCGCCTTCCTGATAGGCGCCCAGGGTGGTGATGGCCAGGCTTTGCAGCATGACGTCGAAGGTGGCCTGGTCCGGGCCCGTCAGCTCGGTCACGGTCAGGCAGACCCCGTCGGTGGACACGCTGGCGCCCACCGCCAGATCGGTGCAGAAACCCGGCGGGAAATCGAGCGTGAAAGTGCGCAGGCCCTCGCGGTCGGCGATCTTGGCGATCTTCGCGGTGCCTTGGACTATGCCTGTGAACATACGAATCCTGATGCGGGGCGCGGCGCGCCCGTGAAACGAAACATCAACGTTAACCGATATTTGGCTTCGGGCCGGGTGATGTCCCTGGTGGCGGCGGGGACGGCGGCGAATGGGCAGAAGTAGAGCAGACCATCGGAACACTCATAGTCTTGACTGCCTATGCGGCAGCGAACTCGCGCAGCCATTCGACGCGCGCGGCCGTCTTTTTCTAAGCTGCCTATGCGGCAGCGAATCCCTGCGACAGTCCGCGTATCGCCTGCAGCTTTTTCTAAGCTGCCTATACGGCAGCGAACCTCGGGATCACAGACCCGGTCAAGCTTGATGATTTCTAAGCTGCCTATACGGCAGCGAACGGCTCGGGCTCGACGTGCGTGGCCGCGCGCCATTTCTAAGCTGCCTATACGGCAGCGAACCCTGGAGCGCGCCTTCGCCAGGGCGTGAGATTTTTCTAAGCTGCCTATACGGCAGCGAACCAGCAGCTCGGCATCCTTCAGGGTCTGGTAGTTTTCTAAGCTGCCTATACGGCAGCGAACGGGGAGAATGCAGCAGCAGAGCTGGAGCGCAATTTCTAAGCTGCCTATACGGCAGCGAACCGAGTTACATGAGTACGCAGCCGAAGCCGATATTTCTAAGCTGCCTATACGGCAGCGAACGGGTCAAGCCGATTACAGGCAAGCAATACAAGTTTCTAAGCTGCCTATACGGCAGCGAACGGCGCGTGCTGAGCGCGCACAACGATGACACGTTTCTAAGCTGCCTATACGGCAGCGAACTTGAGCTGGCGGCTAAGGCGGCCGGCATCGTTTTTCTAAGCTGCCTATACGGCAGCGAACTGAACGTCCGGGGGACGTTCACAACGTCCGTATTTCTAAGCTGCCTATACGGCAGCGAACCATCCATACAGCCTGGTCATATGCGGCTTTGATTTCTAAGCTGCCTATACGGCAGCGAACCGGGGAGTTCCCCCGATAGCGTTGGTCCAGCATTTCTAAGCTGCCTATACGGCAGCGAACATTGCGACGCCCGCTTCCTGAGCCATCAGCATTTTCTAAGCTGCCTATACGGCAGCGAACGCTACTACGAGCCAAGGGGCGCCGGCGGTTCTTTTCTAAGCTGCCTATACGGCAGCGAACCTCGTCGCGGTGGTTCTCGGGGCGCACATTCATTTCTAAGCTGCCTATACGGCAGCGAACTTGCTTGCAACCTGCTCGCCAAAGACGACTGGATTTCTAAGCTGCCTATACGGCAGCGAACGAACACCTCATCAACGAGCTGGCCGACAACTCTTTCTAAGCTGCCTATACGGCAGCGAACGCGGCGTGTGGAAAGACTTCTCATCCGGTGAATTTCTAAGCTGCCTATACGGCAGCGAACACGTCTGCCCCTGGTGTGCAAGCCCGCATGAATTTCTAAGCTGCCTATACGGCAGCGAACAAATGTTTCTTGACCGTCGGCACGGCCACGCTTTTCTAAGCTGCCTATACGGCAGCGAACGTCGTCATGTCCGGCACGTGGCCCGACACCTCTTTCTAAGCTGCCTATACGGCAGCGAACAGCCTGACCGCCTCGAATTCCTCAAGCTGCATTTTCTAAGCTGCCTATACGGCAGCGAACGTCGACGCGTCTGCCGATCTCGACCTGGGTCATTTCTAAGCTGCCTATACGGCAGCGAACCCCGTGGCAGAGGCAGCGCCCTGGTCGCCCGTTTTCTAAGCTGCCTATACGGCAGCGAACGTGGGCGATCTTGGGGGCCGTTGCCGCCGGCATTTCTAAGCTGCCTATACGGCAGCGAACAAGGCTTGGCTCCTGTCCCGCGGGCTGACCGATTTCTAAGCTGCCTATACGGCAGCGAACTCGCCAGCTTCCCCATCGCGACCTTTTGAGCGTTTCTAAGCTGCCTATACGGCAGCGAACCGTGGAGGTGATGGCATGAACGCGGGCGAATTTTTCTAAGCTGCCTATACGGCAGCGAACAAGACCGAGCCGCGCTCCGGAAAGATCTTCCTTTTCTAAGCTGCCTATACGGCAGCGAACCAGCAGGCCGGCCACCACGTAGGCGGCGACGCTTTCTAAGCTGCCTATACGGCAGCGAACTGTGCATCAAACTCCACAGCCGCTTGATTCTAAAGAAAAAACCACTCCCCGGGTTCCAAACACCCAAATTTTCACCCCTTCCGTAAGTCCTTGATTTTTATGGCGCCGTTAAATCCCACAAAAAAAGGGTTCGGCGCATGCAGTCCTTCCACATCAGGATCCACGCCCCTGCCCGGCAGTCTTCCGCAATACTGTGGAACATTCTCGCCCCCGCCAAAACCGCCTGGGTCGGCCCGCAGCCATGCCCGCATCCCGTCACAACAAATAGCGCACCCCTCTCCCGAAAAGACAGGACGCGTACAGGCCGATGAAGAGTCGGCGCACGTGTCTCCCCAAAACAAAAAAACCGAGGCCGCGCACCCGGCGCGGCCTCGGCCTTGCTACAAAAACCACGCCGACGCGTCAGTGCTTGATCGCGATCGTCTTCAAGGTCGTGAAGCCATACAGCGCCTCGAACCCCTTCTCGCGGCCATAACCCGACTGGCGCGAACCGCCGAACGGCAGTTCCACCCCACCGCCCGCGCCGTAGTTATTGACGAAGACCTGGCCGGCGCGCAGCTGGCGGGCCAGGCGCAGCTGGCGGGCGCCGTCGCGCGTCCAGACGCCGGCGACCAGGCCGTAAAGCGTGCCATTGGCCAGCGCGACCGCTTCCGCTTCGGTGTCGAAGGCCATGGCGGCCAGCACCGGGCCGAACACTTCCTCCTGCGCCAGGCGGCTGTTCGGCGGCACGTCGCGGAACAGCACCGGCACCTGGTAGTAGCCGGACGCGGACGCGCCGTCCTTGAGCTTGCCGCGCGCCGCCACCTTCAGGCCCTCGGCCTCGGCTTCGGCGACGAAGCCGCGCACGCGGTCGTGCTGGCGGGCGCTGATCAGCGGGCCCACGTCCAGGTCCTGCGCCGCCGGGCCGGTCACGGTGGCGGCGAAGGCCTCGGACAGGCGCTTGAGCACGGTTTCGTACACGCCGCGCTGGATCAGCACGCGGCTGCCGGCCGAGCAGGTCTGGCCGGCGTTCTGGATGATGGCGGCCAGCAGCACAGGCATGGCGGCGTCCAGGTCGGCGTCGTCGAACACGATCTGCGGCGACTTGCCGCCCAGTTCCAGCGTGACGGGCACGTGGTTGTCGGCGGCGGCGTGCGCCACCATCTTGCCGGTCTGCGGCGAGCCGGTGAAGGAGATGTGGTCGATGCCCGGATGAGCCGACAGCGCCGCGCCGGCCTCGTGGCCGTAGCCGGTAACGATGTTCAGCGCGCCGGCCGGCAGGCCGGCCTCGGCCGCGATCTCGGCCAGCTTGAGCAGCGACAGGCAGGCATCCTCGGCCGGCTTGACCACGCAGGCGTTGCCGGCGGCCAGCGCCGCGCCCACGCTGCGGCCGAAAATCTGCAGCGGGTAGTTCCAGGGCACGATGTGGCCGGTCACGCCATGCGCCTCGCGCACGGTCAGCACGGTGAAGCCCGGGTTGTAGGGAATGGTCTGGCCGTGCAGCTTGTCGACCGCGCCGGCGTAGAACTCGAAGTAGCGAGCCACGGCGGCGGCGTCGGCGCGCGCCTGCTTGATGGGCTTGCCGGTGTCGGCCGATTCCAGTTGCGCCAGTTCTTCCTGGCGGTCGAGCAGCGCGAAGGCGATGCGCATCAGCAGACGGCTGCGGACGGCCGGCGCCATCTGCCCCCACTCGCCCTCGAACGCCGCGCGCGCCGCGCCCACGGCGCGGTCCACGTCTTCCTGGCCCGAGCGCGCGATCGTCTCGAACTGCTGACCGTCGGACGGGTTCAGCACGGGAATGGTGTCACCGGTGGCGGCGGCCACCCATTGATTGGCGATGAAGTTCTTTTGGCTCACGATGTGCGCAGTAAAGTGGCGGCCGGACGGCCAGTTGCTGAAACGGCTGGCGGCTGCGCCGCCGAGTCTCCCGGGCGTCTCCGGCGGGAGCCGGAAACGCGGCCCGCGCGTCGATCGCACAGGCCTTGTGATTTGATGGAAAATTACGGGAGCGCCCGACAACTTGTCAATTGCATTGACAGCTTTTGTCCCAAGCTTCAGGAATTTTCCAGCCCGACTCGGGTTATCCCTAGGATTGCGCGCCCCCGCGCCGCACCGGTCTTGTCAACGCGCATGACAAGCCGCAAGCCCAGACAGAAGGAGCGCAGCGATGAGCAACACGCGTGACCCGCAGCTCGATGCCCTGCTGCAGGCCGCCAGCCGGCCCAGGCCCGAACTGGATGCGCTGGCCGAGGTCGCGTCCGGCCTGGGCTATGTGCGGGCCGAGCGCTTCGCCGAACGCGTCTACGAGAGCCTGTTCTACGCCATTGCCACCGGCAAGATCGCGCCGGGCAGCAAGCTGCCCGCCGAGCTGGAACTGGCCGCGCTGTTCGACGTGTCGCGCCCGGTCGTGCGCCAGGCGCTGGACCGGCTGCGCGAGGACCAGCTGGTGGACTCGCGGCGCGGCTCGGGCACCTATGTGCGCGCCAAGCCCGACCTGATGGGCGGCATGCCCGCGGTCGACCCGGCCCGGCGCGTCGGCCACATCCTGGAAGGGCTGGAGCTGCGCATGGTGATCGAGCCCGAGTGCGCCTATTTCGCGGCCCTGCGCCGCAGCGAACGCGACCTGCAGGAAATGGACCGCATGCTGGCCGGCTACGAGGATGCGGACGCGTCCGGCAACATCGCCCACCACCACGACTTCGGCTTTCATCGCGCCATCGCCGCCGCCACCGGCAACCAGCGCTTCGTGCAGGTGCTCAAGTCGCTCGAGTACGACGTCAGCCACGCGGTCAACGTGATGCGGCAGCTGGTCCATATCGAACCCTGGAAGCGCACCCGCGCCGCCATCGACGAACACCGCCAGATCTACCGCTTGATCCGCGAGCAGGACGCAGAGGGCGCGCGCAACATCATGCGCTCGCACATCGAGAAGGCCCGCAGCCGGATGCTCAACAGCGGGCCGGAACAGTAGGCGTCGCCGCGACGCACAGTGTTACGAAAAAACTGTGCGGATTCACATGCCCTGAAACGTCTATAGGTATGGACCGGGAAATCCCCCGGCCTCGCCGGCGGTTCGCGCACGCCGCCGGCCAGCCCAACGGACGGAGTGGCGCCTTGCAATCCTCGGACAAACCCAGCACCGGCACGATGGACGCCAACGGTCGTCGGCCCTGGCTCGGCGCTTCGGCGCCGGACTCGTCGCCCGCCGCTGCCGCCGCCCCGCCCAGCCTGCGCTGGCGCGGCCCGTGGCGGACCTGGCTGTTGCTGTCCTGGGCGATCTGCACGCTGGCCTCGCCCACCTTCGCCTTCGTCGTCGTTTTGCTCTGCATCGATGCCCGCAGCGACAACCCGTATTTCTGGTGGTCGCTGCCCCTCATCGTCGCTGCCGGCAATGCTGTCGCGATCCTGCGCACCCACTATCGTCATGGCCGCCGTGGCTATGCCGACCGCGCCGCGCTGGCGCGCCAGCACGCCGCCACCGCCCAGGCCACGGCCGGCGCCCTGTTCCTGGCGGCGGGCGCCGCCTCGGGGCTGCTGCCGGAACTGGCCGCCATGTTGCTGGGCACACGGGACGCCGGACCGGCCGCCCTGGGCGGGATCGCGCTCGCCATGGGATTCGGCGTGGCCTCGCATGTACATGCCGGAGCGCTGCATGCCTGGCTGGCCTTTCGCGAGCCGGCCGCCGCCATGGCGGCGCCGGCCAGCGCGCGCTGACGGCGGCTCGAAGCCGCCTGGGAACCGTCATCTAGCGCGCCTTGAGCGCGGGTCGACGTCGCCATCAGTACAGCATCGCGCATCCGCGCCAGGCGCCGCCACGCCGGCGCACAAGCGCGCGTCAAGCCTGCGCCCGCGCGCCGCACTGTCCGCAGAAACTCGCGCCGGGCGCCAGCGTCGCCCGGCATTGCGCGCACGCGGCCGGCGTCAGCGATGCACCGCATTGCGCGCAGAACCGGCCGCCCGCGGCCTGCGCCGCGCCGCAAGCGCCGCAGGCAAGCGCGGCCTGGCGGGGTTGAGGATTCAGGTTCGGATCACCGTAGGATCCGTTCTGGCCGTGCCGGTTGCCGTGTGAACCGTAGCCGTGACGGCTGCCATGGCCGCCTCCCAAAAGATGCTTCAGTATGCCCATGTCGGACTCCAAATCGCCTTGCGGCATTGACCTGGGCTTGATTGAAAAGCCTGAAGTTACTTTAGAGTCAAACATCACCCGCACATTGGGCAGGCGTCCGCAGGCCTCATCCTTACTTCCTGCCGATGAGCAAGGCCAGGCAAATCATGCCGATCAGGGTTCCTCCGATGGCGAAAGCGGCGCGCTCTGCACGCTCGGATTCAATCAGCAGCCCAAGGGCGCAGGCCGCCAACAACAAAGAAATCAAGAGTCCCAGAAGGAATGGACGCCAACTTCGACGCGCCGAATTCGAAGCCGCACGCCAAGCACACTTCAGCTTGTTCATGGAGATTTCGAGAAAATTAGTGCCGGATGATTGATGCTAGCAAATGTTTCACTGACGGAAAACAATTTTCCAAAAATACGGACAATGCCCCACCACGTCCGCAGGCCGGCTGGAGCCGCGCCGCCCTTCGCGACGGGCTGGAGGGAGGAATCGATAGGCGCGGTATCATCTTGCGCATCCTCGCGCCCAGCCTGTGCATCAGGCCACCCGCTGAATCCGCAGTCCAGCGGCCCCTGCCAGGCAGACCGTCAGGAAAGCCGCAAGAACCATGACCAAAATGACCATGAAGTTAGCCACCTGGAACGTCAACTCCCTCAACGTGCGCCTGCCCCAGGTGCTGGACTGGCTGGCCGCCAATCCGGTCGACGCGCTGTGCCTGCAGGAACTGAAGCTCACCGACGACAAATTCCCGGAAGCCGCCTTCACCGAGGCCGGCTATCACGCCGTCTGGGCCGGCCAGAAGACCTACAACGGCGTCGCCATCCTGTCGCGCGCGCCCGGCGCCGGCATGGTCCGCAACATCCCCGGCTTCGAGGACCCGCAGCAGCGCGTGCTGGCGCTGACGCTGCCCAGCCCGGACGGCGACGTCCGCGTGGTCTGCGCCTATTGCCCCAACGGCCAGAGCGTGGGTTCCGACAAATACGAGTACAAGCTGGCCTGGTTCGAGGGCATGCGCAAGTGGCTGGCCGACGAGATCGGCCAATACCCGCGCCTGGCCGTGCTGGGCGACTACAACGTCGCGCCGGCCGACGAGGACGTGCACAACCCGGAAAAGTGGGAAGGCCAGGTGCTGGTGTCCGAACCCGAGCGCAACGCCTTCCGCGCCCTGCTCGACCTGGGCCTGACCGATTCCTTCCGCCTGTTCCCGCAGCCCGAGAAGTCCTTCAGCTGGTGGGATTACCGCCAGTTCGGCTTCCGCCGCAATGCCGGCCTGCGCATCGACCATGTGCTGCTGTCGGCGCCGCTGGTCAAGCGCTGCGTGGCCTGCGACATCGACAAGGAACCGCGCCGCAACGAACAGCCCTCGGACCACGCGCCGGTGATCGCCACGCTGTCCTTCGAATAAGAATTTCCAGCGTTTTTGCACAGCGCGGGAATTTTCCTGTATAGTTTCGGTCTTGCTTGATTTGGGGCGGTAGCTCAGCTGGGAGAGCGTCGCGTTCGCAATGCGAAGGTCGGGAGTTCGATCCTCCTCCGCTCCACCAAATTCCAGACAAAAAAGCCTTGGATACACACTGTGTTCCGAGGCTTTTTTGTATCTGCAAGCGCGTAATCTGCAAGCTCATCAATTCGCTCGACTGCACAGGCCAGGCGACCAGCATCTGGCGTCGCCCGCCTCTTTCCCCATGCGCCACGCCGACTTCGACCAACGTCTCGCCTCCCTTGATGCCCTGCCCGTGCATCGCGGCCGGCTCATGCGCGTCTGGCTGCAAGGCCAGCCGCTGGACCAGGGCACGCGGCGGCGCGACTCCCAGCACTTCCTGCCGCTGGCGCTGCGCAACGCCGTGCCCGCCCTGACGGCGGAGCTGGACGGCCTGGCCCGCGTCCGATCCGAGCATGCCGGCAACGATGGCTCGCGCCTGCTGGTCGAATTGGCCGACGGGCAGATGGTGGAAAGCGTGCTGCTGCCGCGCGATGGGCTTTGCGTCTCGACCCAGGTCGGCTGCGCGGTGGGCTGTCGCTTCTGCATGACCGGCAAGAGCGGCCTGATCCGGCAGGTCACCAGCATGGAGATCCTGGCCCAGGTGGTGCTGGCGCGGCGCATGCGCGCGGTGAAGAAGGTGGTTTTCATGGGCATGGGCGAGCCGGCGCACAATCTCGAGAACGTGCTCGAAGCCATCGATCTGCTCGGCACCGAGGGCGGCATCGGCCACAAGAACCTGGTGTTCTCGACGGTGGGCGACCCGCGCGTGTTCGAGGCGCTGCCCCGGCAGCGCATCAAGCCCGCGCTGGCGCTGTCGCTGCACACGACCAAGGCGGAACTGCGCGCGCACCTGTTGCCGCGCGCGCCGAGAATCGCGCCCGAAGCGCTGGTCGAACTCGGCGAACAGTACGCCCGCGACACGGGCTATCCGATCCAGTATCAATGGACGCTGCTCAAGGGCGTCAACGACGGCGACGACGAGCTCGACGCCATCGTGCGCCTGCTCAAGGGCAAGTACGGCGTGCTCAACGTCATTCCCTTCAACAGCCTGGAAGGCGATGATTACGAGCGCCCCGATCCCGAGCGCATCCGCGAGATCGTCCGCAGCCTGCACAGCCGTGGCGTGCTGACCAAGATCCGCAACAGCGCCGGGCAGGACGTGGACGGCGGCTGCGGCCAGCTGCGCGCCCGCGCCGCCGGCGCGGAGCAGGTGGTGGCGCTGCGCCGCGCGCGCACGGCGAGGCCGGACGCATCGCAAGCCGTCACGACCACCGCCGTCGACGCATCGAACTGAAGACTTGCGTCCCGCCCGGTCCTCGGGATGGCCTCACCGAACCAGCACAGCCCCTGCTTGCCATCTGCCTGCCGGCAAACCCAGGCTTGCACAAGACAAGACCAGGGCGGCCATGACGACCGCCCTGCTCCACATCAAGCGCTGAACATCACGCGCCAAGCGTCAGGGCATTGGTCAGATCGCCCATCGGCTGCTGCCCGCGCCCCTTCATCGCCTCGTCGCGCGCCTTCAATCCATCCAGCACCGGCAGGTCGAACAGCCGCGTGGCCAGGCGCAGGATCGAGCCAGTGTCGTAGATGGTGTGATCCACCGCGCCCTTCTTCGAGAACGGCGAGATCACCAGCGTCGGAACGCGCGAACCCGGGCCCCAGCGGTCGCCCTTGGGCGGCGCGACGTGGTCCCACCAGCCGCCATTCTCGTCCACGGTGATGACCACCACCATGTTCTTCCATTGCGGGCTGTTGCGCAGGCTGTCGACGATGTGGGCGATGTGGCGGTCGCCCGACTCCACGTCCGCGTAGCCGGCATGCATGTTGAGATTGCCCTGCGGCTTGTAGAAGGTCAGCGGCGGCAGCTTGCCGGCCTCGACGTCGGCCAGGAATTTGTTGGTCGCGGTGATGTCGCCCAGGCCGCCGTCGCGCAGATGCGCCGTGCGCGCCGGTGTGCCGGGCGCGGTGCTCTTGAAGTAGTTGAAGGGCTGGTGATGCGCCTGGAAGTTGGGCGAGGCCGGAAAGCCGGTGTTGGCGGTGGAATCGACGGCGGCCTGCCAGCCGCCGGCGTACCAGGCCCAATCCAGGCCCTTGGCCGTCATCAGGTCGCCGATGTTGGCGTGGCCTTGCGGCACCATGGTCATCGGGTTGGCGGGATCGGCCAGCGTCGGATCGGCGGCGCTGCGCGAGAACGCCGGCCAGTACGGCGGCCCCATGGTATTCACGCCAAAGCCGTCGGGCGAGAGCGCGCTGGGGCCGAACTGCGGGCTGCCGGTAAGGGCGCTGGCCGGGGACGTGGGCTTGGGCTGCAGGCGTGTGTCGGTCGGATCCGCGCTTTGCAGCTGGGCGATCTGGACCTTGGCCACCGAGTTGGCCGCATCCGGATAGACCGGCGGCTGCGCGGCGACCAGGTATTGGTGGTTCAGGAACGAGCCGCCGAAGGCGCCCTGGAAGAAGTTGTCGCAGAGCGTGAATTCCTGGGCCAGCTTCCACAGCCGCAGGTTGTAGGCCGAGTCGCTGTAGTAGCCCATGACCAGGCCGCCCGAATCCGCCCAGGCGACGAAGCGGTCGTTCTTGCCGCCGTTGATCTGCATCTGGTTCTGATAGAACACGTGCCACAGATCGCGCGTGACCACGCCTTGCGGCAGCGGTTCGCCTTGAGGACCGCCCAGCGCAAACGGCGCGTTGGCCAGGTTGTTCATGTAGGGCGCTGCCTGGTCCACCTGATAAGTGATGTGGTTGGCCTGCTGCGATTGCGGCACCATGCCGCCCCACACCGGCGGCAGCGCGGGCAGCGCCGTGCCGTCGCGGTCGTACTGCGTGTAGTCGGCGGCGGTGAGCGCGGACAGCGGCTTTTCCACGCCGGGGAAATTGGCGAAGAGATTATTGAAGCTGCGGTTCTCGGCGTAGATCACGACCAAGGTCTTGACCTTGTCGCGCAGCAGCCTGGTGGTGTCGGGCGGTGTCGGCGGAGCCGGCGGCGGCGCGGGCTTGTCGTCGTCATTGTCATCGCTGGAGCAACCACCCAGCGCGCCCAGCGCGGTGGCGCTGGCGCCGAGCGCGGCGATGCCGGTCAGGAAGCCGCGGCGCGCGGGGCGGATCTGCTCCGGCGGATCGCCCTGGACGTCTTCGGGCGGCGTGACGGCGGGGTGTTCTTTTTCAGACATGAGTGACCTTGCGTGGAACGCGGCGCACTGTCATTGCGTCGCAGGGCGCCGGATGACAGCCGACATCGTTGACGGGCCACAGGCTAGAGACGCAATGTTCTCCGGGTGTGACCGGTTGCTGTCTGGGGGCTGTCAAGCCGCTTGCGCGCCCGGGCCGTGCGTGAGTGGCGCGGCATGGAGAACCCTCCGCAAGGGCAAGGGAAAACGATGAGGAAAAAGAAAAGCGCCGCGAGGCGCATCAAGGCTCTCGCGGCGCTGGAGCAGCGACGCTTCAGGAAGCTGTCAGCAGGCGGCGCGGCGTGATGCCGCCCTACTCTGCGCCCGCCTGCCGCAAGGCATGTCCGCCCGGATTCAAGCGCGCGCCGGCTTCCAATGCCGCGCCGCCAGCGCCAGCAGCGCCGCGTCCGCGCCGGCCGGCCCCACCAGTTGCAGGCCCACGGGCAGTCCGTCCATGAAGCCCGCGGGCAGGCTGATGGCCGGCAGGCCGAGCACGTTCCACGGATTGGTCAGGCCCAGCAGCGTTTCACGCACGCCGGCGCTGCCCGGACCATTGACGCTGCGCTGCTGCAAGACCGGCGCGGTGATCGCGACGGTGGGCAGCGCCAACGCGTCGACATGCTCGAAGATCCGCGCGAACGCGGTCTGCAGCCGCGCCCTTTCCTTCAGGCCGCGCACGTACTCCCAACCCTGCACCGGCCGCGAGGCGCGCAGCCGTTCCAGCACTTCGGGGTCGTACTTGCCGGGCTCGCGCTCGACGCGCTCGGCGTGCACCTCGTAGGCTTCGGAACGCTGGATCGCGCTCAATGCGGCCTGCAGCGCGCGCGCGTGCAAGGCGACCTCGCCGCCGTCCAGCAGCGCCGCGCCAGCCAGCCGCTCCGCCGCCGCGCGCGCGCAGGCGGTGACCGGCTCGTGATCGATGGCGAACGGCGCGTTGGCGAGCCAGGCGATGCGCGGCGCATCGCTCGCATCCCCGGCATCGGCGATGGCGCCTTCGCTCAGGATGCCGATGAACGCCCGCGCGTCCTCCACGCGCTGCGCCAGCACGCCCACGTCCTCGATCGAGGGCGACAGCGGAAACACGCCAGCATCGCTGACGCGACCATGCGAGGGCTTGAAGCCGACCAGGCCGCACAGCGCCGACGGCACGCGCACCGAGCCGCCGGTGTCCGTGCCCAGCGCCACCGGCACCATGCCCGCCGCCACCGCCGCCGCGCTGCCGGCGCTGGAACCGCCGGTGATGCGCGCCGGATCCCAGGGATTGCGCGCGGCGCCCTGGACGCTGCGGTCGCCGGTGGGGCCGTAGGCGAATTCATGCGTCAGCGTCTTGCCGATCACGATGGCGCCGGCTTCGCGCAGCAGCGCCACGCAGCGCGCGTCGGCCGCCGGACGATGGCCCAGGAAATGCGCGGCGCCCATGGTGGTGGGCATGTCGGCGGTGTCGACGTTGTCCTTGATGGCCACGGGAATGCCGTGCAGCGGACCGCGCACTCGCCCCGCCGCGCGCTCGGCGTCGAGCGCGCGCGCCTGCGCCAGCGCGGCGGGAATATCCGTGTGCACGAAGGCGTTGAGCTGCGGGTTGAGCCGTTCGATGGCCGCGCCGGCGTGGCGCACCAGATCCTCGGCGCTGAATGCCCCCTCGGCCATGCCTCGCGCCAGTTCAGCGAAGCCGCGACCCGCGAAGAAGCCCGGTTCGACCGCCAGGCGCGGCGTGTTGCTCGCGGGCCGGCTCATCGCGCGGCTCCGGTCTGCGCGGCGCCGGCGGGCAGGCGCGGCGCGACGCCGGGGCGCACCTGCAGCATGGCGATCATGCCGATGGCGGTAGCGATGGACGCCGCCACGAACATCACCGAATAGCCATGCCGCGCGGCCAGGTAACCGGTCAGCGTGGGCGCGAGGATCGAGGCGATGTTGGCGAAGAAGTGCATCAGGCCGCTGAAGGTGCCGACGCGGCTGGCCGGCGCGGTGTCGATGACCACGGCCCAGTACACGGAGTTGGGCAGCGCGTTCAGCGCATTGGCCAGCGTCATCAGCGCGATCACGGCGAACACCGACTGCGCCTGCGACACCAGCATGAAGCACAGCGCGGTGGCCAGCAGGCAGCCGGCGGCGAACCAGCTGCGCGCGATCTTCAGGCTGCCGGTGCGCTTGAGCAGCAGGTCGGAGATGCGGCCGCCCAGCAGCACGGTGACGCAGGCGCCGGTCCAGGGAATCATGCCCATGTACCAGAGCGAGGACAGGCTGTAGCCGAAGTTGTCCTGCAGGTACTTGGGGGTCCAGGTCAACAGCAGGAAGTTCACGTACATGAACGAGAAATAGCCCAGCGTGTTGAGCATCAGCGTCTTGCTGCGGAAGAAGCTCCACCACGGCAGCGCGGGGCCGTCCACGGCCTGGCCGGCGGCGGCCTGCTGGCGGGCCGACTGGATCTCGCGCAGCTCGGCGGGCGACACGCGCGGATTGGTTTCCGGGCGGTCGGTGAAGATGCGCATGAAGAACACCAGCACGATCAGGCCGGCGCCGCCCAGGATGTAGAACATGGCGCGCCAGCTGCCGGTCAGGCTCAGCAGCCCCACCGCCACCGGCGCGGTCAGCAGCGCGCCCAGCGGCGTGCTGAGCAGGCCGAAGCCGACCACGAAGCCGCGTTCGCGCGGCGTGGCCCAGTTGGCGATGGTCTTGTTGATGATGGAGTACGCCGGCCCTTCGGCCGCGCCGAACAGGATGCGGATGGTGGCGAAGCCGGCCAGCGCCGAGCCGCCCAGGAAGGCCAGGCCGAAGTCGCCGGCCCAGGCCGTGGCGATCTCGAATACCGACCAGGTCACGCCGGCCACGATCCAGACCTTGCGCGGGCCGTAGCGGTCGGCCAGCATGCCGCCGAACAGCGCGCCCACCATGTAGCCGTAGCCGAAATAGCCCAGCACCGAGCCCCAGTCGCCCCGGTCCAGGCCGTATTCGCCGGTGATGTGGGCGGCGGCATAGGACATGGCGCCACGGTCGATGTAATTGATCAGCGCCAGCAGCACCACCATTGTGAAGATCCGGTAGCGGAACCGGGAATTCTGCGTTTCAGTCGTCATTGCGATCGGTCCAGTCGATTTACCCAAACGTTTGGGTTGCGGAATGCTAGTGGTTTTGGGCGGGAAGCGACACCGGGAAAACCCTAGATGAATTTCAGCGGCGGGACGCCGGCAGGGACCACGCGGCGCCGGCGGCGCGCCTCATGGCGCGCGCCAGCGTGTATCCTCCAGCCCCATGAACAAATCCCGTCCCGTCACGCTGCAAAGCCTGGCGCGGCAGCTCGGCCTGAACGTGTCGACGGTGTCCCGGGTCCTGAACGGTTCCGAGGACGATGCGCGCGGCGCGGCCGCGCCCGGCACCGTCGAGCGCATCCGCGCGCTGGCGGCCGAGCTGCGCTACCAGGCCAATCCGCACGCCGCCAGCCTCAAGACCCGCCGCAGCCGCAGCATCGGCGTGCTGGTGCCGCGCCTGTCCGACATGGTGCTGGCCACGATCTACGAAGGCGTGGACGAGGCCGCCGCCGAACACGGCTACCTGACCTTCGTCTCCAACACCCAGGACCAGCCGGACAAGCAGCGCAAGCTGATCGACATGGCGCTGGCGCGGCGCGTGGATGGCCTGATCCTGGGCGATGCGCACAGCGGCCCGGACGCCAGCCCCAATCCGCTGCTGGCCGAACTGGCCGCGCGCGGCGTGCCCTTCGTGCTGGTCAGCCGCCATGCCGACGCGCATTGCGCGGTGACCTGCGACGACATCGAGGGCGGCCGCCTGGCTGCGCGCCATCTGCTGGACATGGGCCATCGCCGCATCGCGGTGATGACCGGCGAACCGTATGCCAGCACCGGCCGCGACCGCACGGCCGGCTTCCTGGAAATCTGCGCCGAGCGCGGCGTGGACGTACCCGCGCGCTGGCGCATTCCCAGTCCCTTCGATACCGATGCCGGCCGCGGCGTCGGCGCCGGCCTGCTGGCCGGCCCGGATCGCCCCACCGCCATCTTCGCGGTCAACGACTTCCTGGCGGTGGGCGTGATGGGCGCGGCGCGCGAGCGCGGGCTGGAAGCCGGCCGCGACGTCGCCATCGTGGGCTATAACGACACGCCGCTGGCCGGCGCGCTGCCCATCGGCCTGAGCACCATCCATTCGCCGATGCACCAGATGGGCCGGCTGGGCCTGGAACTGCTATTGCAGAAACTGGCCGGCGGCGATCCGGGCAGCCTGCGCCTGGCGCCCTCGCTGGTGGTGCGCGGCAGCAGCGACCGGCCCGTGCCGGGCTGATCGCCGCGCGCGCGCTCAGACGGGCTTGACGGCCCGGGTGGCCAGGAAGGTCGGCAGGTAGCCGTCGATCACGAAACGCGGCCGGGGCTGGCGCGCTTCGTGAAAGCCCGCCAGCAGGAAACCGGCATCGAGCTGGCCGCCGATCTGGTCCTGCAGCGTGTGGCCGAACACCAGCGCCTCGCCGCGCGCGCGCTTGGCCTCCAGCGTCGCGGAATCCAGATGCCGCGTGTCCGCGTAGGGCAGCGGGTGCGCCGGCCGGATCAGGCCCTGCTCCGCGTATCGCGGATCGCGGTCGCCCACGAACACCACCGGGTTGTAGAAGCTGGACAGCAGCCGGCCACCCGGCCGCAGCACGCGGAAGCACTCGCGCCACACGGGCCGCACGTCCGGCACGTACAGGTTGGAGATGGGGTGGAACACCACGTCGAAGGTCTGATCGTCGAAGGCCGACAGGTCGCGCATATCGCCTTGCACGGCGCTCAGCGCCAGCCCTTCGCGGCGCGCCACGGCGCGGTCCTGGTCCAGCTGCCCTTCGGACAGGTCGAACACCGTGACCTCGGCGCCGGCCGCGGCCAGCACCGGGGCCTGCTGGCCGCCGGCGCAAGCCAGGCACAGGATGCGCAGGCCACGGACCGCGTCCAGCCAGCCGCGCGGCAGCGGCTCCGGCGTCAGGCGCGCGGCGGACAGATCACCGCCGCGAGCAGCCGCGATGATCCCGGGGGTCACGGGCCGCGACCATTCGCAGTCCTGCGCGGCCTGCTGGTCCCAGGCTGCCTGATTGTGGGCCAGCAGATCCAGGCTGTCGTCCTGAGGGTTGGAGGATGCCGTCATGAAGAGAACTCCTTGATGCGCATCGCGCGCGCGCCACGGGCCCGGCCGGCGAACGCGCGTGGCTCCGCCCTGCCTGTGGCTTGCGACACACTTGAGATGCGTGAAACGGGTGCCCGGCGGGCGCGGACGCGCGGTCGCCGGAGGGACGCGCCATTCCGGCAAGGCCGCGATGGCTTGCCGGAAGTGGCGGAAGGTGCAGGTCAGGCCTGGATGATCATTTTGATGCGCTCCTTTGAGCAGCGGGTATTCTATCCCACCTTGCACGCAGGCAAGAACCGCCAGGCAGCCGGCCGCAACGCCGCAGCCGCGCCCTTGCCGGCAA
>NZ_JCBANH010000079.1:0-31152 GCF_059760925.1 Achromobacter sp. 1011791174 | reverse complement strand
GTCCAGGAGCCCAAGGCATGAATACCCCCCACCCCGCATCCGATCCGCTGGACGGCGGCCCCAGCGGCGAAGCCGGCTACGGCCGCGTCAGCGCCAAGGGACTGGACACCACCCACGGCGCCATCCTGTACCTGGAAGACGTCACGGTCAGCTTCGACGGTTTCAAGGCGCTCAACGGCCTGACGCTGGACATCGGCGTGGGCGAACTGCGCTGCATCATCGGTCCCAACGGCGCCGGCAAGACCACCATGATGGACGTGATCACCGGCAAGACCCGGCCCGCGTCCGGCAGCGCCTACTTCGGCCAGAGCATCGACCTGACCACGCTCAGCGAAACGCAGATCGCGCATGCGGGCATCGGCCGCAAGTTCCAGCGGCCCACGGTGTTCGAGCAGCACACGGTGTTCGAGAACCTGGAGCTGGCCATGCGCGCCGACAAGCGCGTGCGCCCCACACTGTTCGCGCGACTGAGCGGCGCGCAGGCCGACCGCATCGGCGAAACGCTGGACCTGGTGCGCCTGCGGCCCGAGGCGTTCCGCGAGGCCGGCCTGCTGTCGCACGGCCAGAAGCAATGGCTGGAGATCGGCATGCTGCTGATGCAGGAACCAAAGCTCCTGCTGCTGGACGAGCCGGTGGCCGGCATGACCGACGCCGAAACCGAACGCACCGGCGAGCTGCTCAATGCGCTGCGCGGCCGTCATTCGCTGATGGTGGTGGAGCACGACATGGACTTCGTCAACCAGATCGCCGGCGACGGCAAGGTCACGGTGCTGCACGAGGGCGCGGTGCTGGCCGAGGGGCCGATGGCCAAGGTACAGGCCGACCCCCGCGTGATCGAAGTGTATCTAGGGCGCTAGCGTGCCGTCCCACGGATACGCCCGCACGAAATCCCCCTAGCCGCGACGCCACGGAGAAAGACATGCTGGATGCGAACGGAATCGATCAATACTATGGCGGCAGCCACACGCTGCGCGGCGTGTCGCTGTCGGTGCGCCAGGGCGAGTGCCTGGCGCTGCTGGGACGCAATGGCGTGGGCAAGACCACGCTGCTCAAGTGCCTGATGGGCGTGCTGCCGGTGGCGCGCGGCGGCGTGTCGCTGGACGGCGCCGACATCACGCGGCTGGCGCCGCACCAGCGCGCCGCGCGCGGCATGGCCTATGTGCCGCAGGGGCGCGACATCTTCGCGCGGCTGACGGTAGAAGAGAACATCCTGATGGGCATGGCGACCAAGCCGGCCGCGCGCGCGCGGCGCATCAAGGAGGAAGTGTTCGCGCTGTTCCCCGTGCTGCGCGGCATGCTGTCGCGGCGCGGCGGCGATCTGTCGGGCGGACAGCAGCAACAGCTGGCGATCGCGCGGGCGCTGGTGGCCGAGCCCCGCCTCATCATCCTGGACGAACCCACCGAAGGGATACAGCCGTCCATCATCAAGGACATCGGACGCGTCATCCGCATGCTGCGCCAGCGCGGCGACATCGGCATCCTGTTGTGCGAGCAGTACTTCGACTTCGCCCGCGAGCTGGCCGACCGCTACGTGGTGCTGTCGCGCGGCGAGGTCGTGGCCAGCGGCGGCCGCGAAACCATGGACGGCGAGGACGTGCGCCGGCATCTGTCGGTCTAGGTAAAGAACCACGCCGGCGCATGCCGTGCGCGCCGGCGTCCGGGGGAGCCTTCCGGAACCGATTTCCCTGTCGGCGGGATCTTTGATCATTGCTTGAAATTAGGCCTGCGCGCGGATCTGCTCCGATATAATCCGCGCTCATGTGCTCCGCCTCCTTCCTGACCCGACCCGCCATATGGATCGCGCTCGCCGTGATCCTGTGGGCGTCGCTGGTCCCGTCGCTGGCGCGCGCATTCAGCCCGGCGCACCCGGCGCAGCGCGTGTCGGTGGAGTATTGCGCCCCCGACGGCGCGGGCCTGGTTCAGATCGACGTGCGCGCGGACGACAGCGGCCAGTCGCCGCAACACGATGCGCACGAAGGCAGCCAGCATTGCCCGTTCTGCCGCAACCAGCAAGCCGATATCGGCATCCTGCCCGATCCGGCGCCGCTGCTGCTGCCAGCCTCCCTGGCCCGCAAGGTCAGCTATCCCCCGCTCTACTACCAGTCGGCCCGGCCGCTGCATGCCTGGAGCGCGGCCCAGCCGCGCGCCCCGCCGGCCGCCTGACCGGCCACGCCTGATGCACCGCGCCGCGCGCCCATGCGCGTGAACCGCGCCTGACGGCTCCCCGCCGACCGCCCCTTCCGCTCCCGATCGATCCGCCCTTCCGTGGCCGGTCCGCCCGCGTGCTTGCGCGTCCGGTCCGCCTGGAACGCCGGGCGGCGACGGGTCCGCAGTCCTGGCTTGCCCTACCCGTCCGCGACACATCGCGCGGCTGCCGCCCCCCGGCGGCGCGAGCGCGCGGCATCCGATCATGAAACCTGCATACGCTTACCTCCTGCTGCTGGCCGCGCTCGCGCCCACGGCCCCCGCCCTGGCGCTCAGCGCCGATCCGTCGGTGGAAACGCTGGCGCCCACCGTCGTCTACGGCGACGCCGCCGCCGAGACGCCGCCCAATGGCCGCATCAACCTGGACGCCCGCGACGGCACCGGCAGCCGCCTGGGGCTGACGCTGCGCGAAACGCCCGCGTCCGTCACCGTGATCTCGCGCGAGCAGATCGAGGCGCGCGGCGCCGCCAACACCCAGGACATCGCGCGCGGCATCCCCGGCGTGGACAACGCCTCGCCGCCCGGCATGGCCGGCGCCGTCAGCTACCGCGGCTTCAGCGGCAGCCAGATCTCGCAGCTGTTCAACGGCATCTCGGTGCAGTACGACGCCATCGCCGCCCGCCCCATCGACAGCTGGATCTACGACCGTGTCGAGGCCATCGGCGGTCCATCCACCTTCCTGTTCGGCGCCGGCGCCGTGGGCGGCGCCATCAACTACGTGACCAAGCTGCCGGAACGCGACACGTTCTACGAAGGCCGCTTCCGTCTCGGCTCCTTCAACTCGCGGCAATATTCCGTCGGCCTGAACCAGCAGCTGGCCGGCGAGCCCGGCGGCCGCGGCCACTACCTGCGGCTGGACGCGAACACCGGCTCCAGCCAGGGCTGGGTCGACGGCAACCACTCCCGCGCCAGCCAGCTCGCGCTCTCGCTGCTGTCAGACCTGGGCAGCGACGTGACCCAGACCTGGGCCTTCGAATACCAGCGCGAAAAAGTCGACCGCCCCTACTGGGGCACGCCGCTCAAGACCGGCGCCAACGGCGTGGTCAGCGGCGAGGGCCACATCGAGGACGGCACCCGCTACAAGAACTACAACGTCAACGACGGCCTCTACGAGCAGTCGGTGCTGTGGGCGCGCTCGATCACCGAATGGCGCGCCAGCCCCGCGCTGACGTTCAAGAACACGCTGTACTACTACCGCGCCGACCGCGACTTCCGCAACCTGGAGACCTATCGCTTCAACGCCGGCAACACCCAGGTGCTGCGCTCGGGCGCGCTGCTGCAGCGGCACGAGCAGCGTCTGATCGGCAACCGGGTCGAGGGCCTGTACCGCTCGACCCTGGCCGGCCTGCCCAGCGACTGGTCCTTCGGCGCGGACTACAGCGTCAACAAGCAGACCCGCTATCCGACCAGCCTGCCCGGCCAGGTGGACGCCATCGATCCCTACGACTTCTCGCCGGGAGATTTCTACGACATCCCCGGCATGAAGCGCGGCCACGTCGCCGACCGCGACAACCGCATCCGCACGCTGGCCTTCACGCTGGAGAACCGTACCGAGGTGCTGCCCGGTCTGTCGCTGGTCTCGGCGCTGCGCAAGGACTTCATCGACGTGGATCTGACCAACCGCCGCGCCGTCACCGCCAGCTCGCCGGCCAGCGCCTCGCGCTCGTATTCGCCGCTGACCGGCCGGCTCGGCCTGAACTGGCAGCTCAGCCCGGAAGCCTCGCTGTACGCGCAATACGCCACCGCCGCCGATCCCCCGTCCGGCCTGATGGCCACGGCCTCGTTCGCCGACGTGCTGTACAACGACAAGCTGACCACTGGTCGCCAGGCCGAGGTCGGCGGCAAGTTCGATTTCTGGGACGGCCGCGGCTCGGCCACGGTGGCGCTGTACGACATCCGGCGCAAGAACATCTCGACGCCCGACGCCAACAACCCCGGCGTCAGCCTGCCGGTGGGCGAGCAGTCCTCGCGCGGCCTGGAGCTGGCAAGCGGCCTGCGGCTGAGCAGGCAGGTGACGCTGCAGGCCAACATAGCCTTCGTCGCGCCGCGCTACGACGACTTCTCGCAGACCGTCAACGGCGTGGCGGTGTCGCGCAACGGCAAGGTGCCGACCAACACGCCGCGCCGCATCGCCAATGTCTGGGTCGACTACGCCTTCCTGCCCGACTGGACCGCCAGCGCCGCCGCGCGCTATGTGGGCAAGACCTACGCCGACGCCGCCAACACCACCTGGGCGCCGGCCTACATGGTGTTCGACGCCGCCGTCTCGCACCGCATCGACCGGAACCTCACCGTGACCGCCCGCGTGCGCAACCTGACCGACAAGGTCTACGCGGCCAACGTCAGCAGCGCCGGCATGTTCTACCTGGGCGCGCCGCGCTCGTTCGAACTGACGCTGCAAGCGCGCTACTGAGGACCGCCATGAGCGCCCTGCCCCAGACCCGACCGCGCGCCGCGACCGGACCGTCGCTGGCCGCCCGCGCCAAGCGCTGGCTCTACCTGCTGCACCGCTGGGCCGGCATCACGCTGTGCCTGTTCTTCGCCATGTGGTTCATCTCCGGCGTGGTCATGATGTACGTGGGCTATCCCAAGCTCACGCCCGCCGAGCGCCTGGGGCACCTGGCGCCGCTGGATCCCGCCGGCGTCACGGTGACGCCGGCGCAGGCGCTGGCGGCGGCCGGGCTGGAAGACGGCGCCGCCCTGAGCCTGTCGGCCAGCCGCGCCGGCCAGGCCGTGTATATGGCCGGCGGCGGCCGGCGCGCGGCGCCCAAGGCGGTGGACGCCGCCAGCGGCGCGCTGTTGCCCGTGGCGGACGAGCGGGTGGCCGCCGCCACGGCCTCGGCCTGGTTCGGCGGGGCCTACCCGGTGCGGTACGCGGGCGCGGTGGACGAGGACGTCTACACGCACTCGCGCGCGCTGGATCCGCACCGGCCGCTGCACCGCGTCGACGCGGCCGATCCGGACCACACCCGGCTCTACATCTCCTCGGCCACCGGCGCCGTGGTGCTGGACGCCACCCGCGCCGAACGCGCCTGGAACTACGTGGGCGCCTGGATCCACTGGCTCTATCCATTCCGAGGCAACGCGCTGGACCGCTGGTGGCACGACATCGTGGTGTGGCTGTCGGTGGCGGGCGTGACGCTGGCGCTCACCGGCACCGTGGTGGGCCTGATGCGCTGGCGTTTCTCCCGCCCCTATGCCAGCGGCAGCCGCTCGCCGTACCGCGAGAACATGATGCGCTGGCATCATCTGAGCGGCCTGCTGTTCGCCGTCGTCACCATCACCTGGATCTTCAGCGGGCTGATGTCGATGAACCCCTGGAAACTCTTCGCCAGCAGCGCCGCCCCGCTGGCGCAGGCGGCCTATGAGGGCCCGCCCGCGCCCGCCGCCACGCTGGCCGCGCCCGCCGCGCTGATCGCGGCCTTGCCCGCCGCGCCCCGGGAACTGAGCTGGACGCGCGCGGCCGGGCAGAGCCTGGTTCAGGCGCGCATGGCGGCCGGCGCGCCGCTGCTGCTGTCGGCGTGGGAAGCGCGCCCCGCCGCGCTCGACCCCGCCGTGCTGCGCGCCGCGGCCGCCACGCTGCTGCCGGGCGCCCGGCTGGCCGAGGTGCAGACGCTGGAGCGCTACGACTTCTACTACTACGCGCGCGACGAGCACGCCATGCTGGGCCATGTGGAAAAGCCGCTGCCGGCCTGGCGGCTGGTCTATGACAACCCCGAGGCCAGCTGGGTCTACCTGGATCCGGCCACCGGACAGCTCATCAGCCGGCAGGATCGCGCCAACCGCGCCAGCCGCTGGCTGTTCGCCTTCCTGCACAGCTGGGACTGGACCGGCCTGCTGGCGCGCCGCCCACTGTGGGACGCGCTGCTGATCTTCCTGAGCCTGGGCGGGGCCGCGCTCAGCCTGACCGGCGTGGTGATCGGCTGGCGCCGGCTGGGGAAGAAGTTGCGGCACTGAACCCGGCGGCGGGCCGGGCGCGGCCTGGGAACGCGGCGCGGGATGCACTATGCTCCCAGCCTCGACCCCGCTAGGCCCAAGGAGCAGCCCATGTCCGACGTCATCATCTATCACAACCCCAAGTGCGGCACCTCCCGCAACACCCTGGCCATGATCCGCAACGCCGGCATCGAGCCGCAGGTCGTGCTGTACCTGGAAACCCCGCCCTCGCGCGCGCAACTGAAGGCGCTGTTCAAGCGCGCCGGCGTCAGCGTGCGCGACGCGCTGCGCGAAAAGGGCACGCCCTATGCCGAGCTGGGCCTGGACAACTCGGCCCTGGACGACGAAGCCCTGCTGGACGCCATCGAGGCCCATCCCATCCTGCTGAACCGCCCCTTCGTCAGCACGCCGCTGGGCGCGCGGCTGTGCCGCCCGTCGGAGCTGGTACTGGACATCCTGCCGGCGCCGCAGCAAGGCGCCTTCACCAAGGAAGACGGCGAGGCCGTGATCGACGCGCAGGGCAAGCGCATCCAGAAGTGAACGCGCCCGGCGCGGCGAGCGGCCACATCCAATACCCACTTTCAGGGATAGCCGCCGACGGCCGGGATCAGCACAATCCCAAGCGGGCAATTTCGCCCGCTCCCACCTGGCCCGCCACCATGACCGATCTGCCGCCCGTTCCCGCGCTCGCCCTGCCCGCCCCGGTGCTGGTGGTGGAAGACGAACCGCTGGTCCGCGCCCGGCTGGAACGGCTGCTGCACCAGCTGGGCTATCCCGCCGACGCGCTGCTGTTCGCCGGCTCGCTGGCCGAGGCCCGCGGCCGGCTGGCCGACGCGCCCGTCGCGCTGGCGCTGGTGGACCTGGGCCTGCCCGACGGCAACGGCATCGAGCTGATCGCCGAGCTGCGCGCGGCCGATCCGGCGCTGGGCATCCTGGTCATCTCGGCCTGGAGCACCGAGGACGCCATTCTGGCGGCGCTGCGCGCCGGCGCCACCGGCTACCTGCTGAAGGAACGCGACGACCTGGAAGTGCTGATCTCGCTGCGCAGCGTGCTGCGCGGCGGCGCGCCGATCGATCCCTTCGTCGCCCGCCGCATCATCGCGGAGCTGCGCCCCGCGCCCGCGCAGCCCGCCAGCCCGCCGCCCGGCGAAACGCTCAGCCCGCGCGAAGACCAGATCCTGCGCCTGGTGGCCGAAGGGTTGGGCAACCGGGAGATCGCCGACCAGCTGCATCTGTCCCGCTACACCGTCGAATGCCACATCAAGCACATCTACCGCAAGCTGGCGGTGTCCTCGCGCACCCGGGCCATCCACGCGGCGCGCTCGCGCGGCCTGCTCGATTGACGCGGCCGACGCCGGTGGCGCGGCGCGCCGGACAGGCGCTGGCCGCGATGCTCGGCCTGCTGGCGCTGCTGCTCCTGTGCGGCGGCGCGCGGGCGGCGACGGCCGATGCCGCCGGCGACTGCGCCGCGCGGATCCTGGACGTCCGCATCGCCCAGGCCCTGCCGGATGGCGCGCGGCCCGCCGACGGCCCGGCCTGGCGGCCGGTCACGCTGCCCGACGATTGGAGCGCGCGCTGGCCCGGCCATACCGGCAAGGCCTGGTACCGGATCGACTGGCGCTGTGACGGCGCGAGCCGCGCTCCGGCCGCGCTGGCGCTCGAATCCATCATCATGGCCGGCGAGGTCTACGCCAACGACGACCTGCTGTGGCGCGACGCCAGCCAGTCCGAGCCGCTGTCGCGCAGCTGGAACATGCCGCGCTACTGGCGCCTGCCCGAATCCGCGATGCGCGACGGCGTCAACACCATCTGGGTGCGCGTGGCCGGCGTCGCCGGCCAGCATCCGGGGCTGGGGCCGGTGTACCTGGGCGAGCCCGAGGCCATCGAACGCGGGCACGAGCAGCGCGTGTGGCGCAACCGCACGCTGTTCCATGTCAACCTGACCATCTCGGCGGCGCTGGGCCTGTTCTTCTTCAGCCTGTGGATCCTGCGTCCTCAACAATCCAGCCATGGCTGGTATGCGCTGACCGCGTTGTTCTGGGTGCTGTTCGCGGCCAACATCGTGGCCACCAGCCCCTGGCCCTTCGCCACCACGCTGGCCGCCGCGCGCGCCAACGCCATGGCGCTGACGCTGCACATCGCCTGCTTCTGCATGTTCACCTGGCGCTTCGCCGGCCGCTACCGACCTCGGCTGGAAAAAGTCATGTGGGTGGGCGTGGCGCTGTCGCTGGCGGCGCTGGCCTTCGTGCCCGACGACGTCCAGCCCTCGGCGCAATTCGTCATCGTGATGGCCCTGACGACGCTGTTCTGCCTGAACTGCCTGCACTTCTCCATCCAGGCCCTGCGCGGCCGCGACCGCGAACAGCAGTTGCTGGCCGCCTGCCTGCTGGTATTCCTGGGCGCTGCCGTGCACGACCTGCTGCTGCTGTTCAAGCGGATAGACGGCCTGTCCTACATTCCCTACACCAGCATCGCGGTGCTGATCGGCATGTCCGCCGTCCAGGGATTGCGCCACGCGCGCAGCGTGCGCCGCATCGAGCGCTTCAACGAGGAACTGGAGATATCCGTGCAGCGGGCCCGCGATGAGCTGGCCGTCACGCTGGCCCGCGAACACGAGCTGGCGCTGGCCCACAGCCGGCTGCAGGACCGGCTGGATATCGCGCGCGACCTGCACGACGGATTGGGCGGCTCGCTGGTCCGCATGACGGCCCTGGTCGAACAGTCCGGCGCGCCGCTGCAGAACCGGCAGTTCCTGTCCATGCTCAACCTGCTGCGCAACGACCTGCGCCAGACCATAGACAGCGGCGCCAGCGCCGACATGAAACCGCCCGCCACGCCGCGCGAATGGATCGCGCCGCTGCGCCACCGCTACACGCAGCTGTTCGACGAGCTGGGCATCGAAGTCCGCTGGGATGTTCCCGCCTCCTGGATCGTCCCGCCCTCCGCCTTGCAGTGCCTGGCGCTGACCCGGCTGATCGAGGAAGGACTGACCAACGTCATCAAGCACAGCCGCGCCGGGCGCGTCGCGGTGCGCCTGGCGCAGCCCGGCCCCCGGGCGCTGGAACTCATGGTCGAGGACGACGGCGCGGGCTTCGACGTGGCCGCCGTGTGCCAGGCCGGCATCAGCGTCGGCATGCGCAGCATGTCCACGCGCATCGCCCGGGTCGGCGGCAGCTTGCGGATCGATTCCGCGCCCGGCCGCACGCGCCTGACCGCCAGCCTGACCCTGGAGGCGGAAGACGCCGGGACGGCCCCGGCGACGGCTTCGGCGCAAGATGTATCGAAAAATCGCATCCAGACGTAATTCCGGGAACTCAGCCACACATTTGCAAGGTTTTTGACGGCAAATCCCACTACCATCGCGGTCATCCACAAATTTCAGCAAGATGACGCGTCATGGATACGCTTGAACACCTGAACCAGTCCCTATTTCTTCTGATCAACGCCGACCCGGCCTCGCCCGCCTGGCGCATCCAGGCAGGGATGTTCATCGCCAACCGGCTGATCCTGCTGGTGCCGGCGGCGCTCGCCGGACTCTGGCTGTGGGGCGGCCAGCCGCAGCGCGGCCTGGTGCTCAAGACGCTGACCAGCATCGGCGTGGCGCTGTTCATCAGCTATCTGTGCGGAGCGCTGTGGCCGCATCCACGACCCTTCACCATCGGCCTGGGCCATGCCTTCTTCGCACACAAGGCCACCTCCTCCTTCCCCAGCAACCACACCATCATCATCGCCACGCTGGCCTTCACGCTGCTGTTCGACCGGCGCTGGGCGGGCTGGGGCTGGGCCACGCTGGCGCTGGCGGCCGTGGTCGGCCTGTCGCGCGTCTACCTGGGCGTGCACTTCCCGCTGGACATCGCCGGCGGCCTGCTGCTGGCGCCGCTGGCCGCCGCGCTGGTGGTGCCCGTGTGGCGGCGCGTGGGCACCCCCGTGACCGCGGCGTGCCAGGCGCTGCACGGCAAGCTGCTGGCCCTGCCGATCGCGCGCGGCTGGATCCGCGCCTAGGGGCGCCGGAACGATCCCGGGACCGTTCCTCGCGCCGTCCTCAGGCCGGCGCGAAACCCGCCGCGCCTTCGTGCTCCAGCAGCCAGCGCTTGCGGTGCAAGCCGCCACCGTAGCCGGTAAGCGCGGCGTTGGCGCCGATCACACGATGGCATGGCACCACGATGCCGATCGGATTCGCGCCGTTGGCGGCGCCCACGGCGCGCACCGCCTCGGGCCGGCCGATGCGCTCGGCGAGCCGGCCATAGTTGAGATGGCTGCCCGCCGGAATGCCGCGCAACGCCGCCCATACCTCACGCTGGAACACGGTGCCGCCCATGGCCACCTCCACGGCGTCGATGGCATCGATCCGACCGTCGAAATACGCTTCCAGGCAGCGGCCCGCCTCGGAGGCCGCCGTCGCCGGCCGCAAGGCGACCGCTTCCTTGCCATACTGCCGCCCCAACAGTTTGTGCATGCGGCTTTCATAGTCGTCCCAATCGACGGCGCGCAGCCGTCCTTGCGCGTCGGTCAGCACCAACATCACGCCGATGGGCGTCTTCAGGCGTTCTTCGAAAAAAAGATGGGCGGACATGGCGCGGACTTCCATAGCGGAAAGGAACAAGGACCGAATCGCCGGCGACAGGCGGCGCGACCGCGCGGCCAGGACAGGCATTCGCAACAGAATATAGGGTCCGCGCCGGACTCCTGCTCGCGGTTTTCGGACATCAGTGTCGGCCGGACAACACGGTCCGAAAACCGCTAGAACGCCATCCCGGACCGGCGTTAGCATGGCCGCATGAATCTCGATCACGACGCCTGCTACAGCGCCATCCGCGTGCGCGACGCCCGCTACGATGGACGCTTCTTCACCGCGGTCAAGACCACGCGCATCTATTGCCGCCCGGTCTGTCCGGCGCGCACGCCGCTGTCGCGCAATGTCGTCTTCTACGCCACGGCCGCGGCCGCGCAGGAGGCCGGCTTCCATCCCTGCCTGCGCTGCCGCCCGGAAATCGCGCCCGCCGCCGGCCCCGCGCCGGGGCTGCCCGCCAGCGTGGCGCGCGCGTTGCAGCTGATCGAGCTGGGCGCGCTGGACGACGGCGACCTGGATGCGCTGGCCGCCCGGACCGGCGTCGGCGCGCGCCAGCTGCGGCGGCAGTTCCGCGAGCACCTGGGCGCCTCTCCCGTCGCCGTCGCCCAGACCCGCCGCGTGCTGCTGGCCAAGCAACTGATCCACGAGACGCGCCTGCCCATGGCCGAGATCGCGTTCGCCTCGGGCTTTGGCAGCATCCGCCGCTTCAACGAGCGCTTCCAGCAGCTGTTCGACCGCCCGCCCGGCGCCTTGCGCCGTTCCTCGCAGCCGGACGTACCGGCCGGACCCGAGGGCGAGATCCGGCTGCTGCTGCGCTATCGACCGCCCTACGATTGGGACGCGATGCTGGACTTCCTGCGGCTGCGCGCCATCGCCGGCATCGAACAGGTGCAGGGACGCCGCTACACGCGCAGCATCAGCCTGGACGGCGCGCAGGGCACGGTGGCGGTGGAACCCGGCAAGGGCGACGCGCTGCTGGCCACCGTGCGCTTTCCCCGGCTGCCATCCCTGCCCGTGATCATCGCCCGCCTGCGGCGGCAATTCGACCTGGACAGCGATCCGGCCGCCATCGCGGCGCAGCTGTCGCATGACCCGGTGCTGGCGGCGCTGACGGCGGCCCGGCCCGGCTTGCGCATCCCCGGCGCCTGGGATGGCTTCGAACTGGCGATGCGCGCCGTGCTGGGCCAGCAGATCACCGTGGTCGCCGCGATCCGCCTGGGCGGCAAGCTGGTGGCGGCGCATGGCGCGCCGCTGGCGCGGCCGCAGGACGGCCTGACGCATGTATTCCCGGAGCCGGCCGCCATCGCGGCCGCCGACCTGGCGCCGCTGGGCATGCCGCGCAGCCGCGCGCGCACGCTGTCGGCCGTGGCCTCGGCGGCGCTGGCGGACCCGACGCTGTTCGAGGCTGGCAACGACCTGGACGTCTCGGTCAGGCGCCTGCGGGAAATCTGGGGAGTCGGGGAATGGACGGCGCAGTACATCGCGCTGCGCCTGCTGCGCGAGCCGGACGCGTTCCCGGCGGCCGACATCGGCCTGATCCGGGCGCTGGAAGCGCTGGAATCGCGCAGCTATACGGCGGCGGAACTGCTGGAGCGCTCGGCCGCATGGCGGCCCTGGCGGGCCTACGCGGCCCAGCAGCTTTGGGCGCAGGGCGCGGCGGGCTGAGGCCGGCCTCCCCGCAATGCCCGGAACGCATGCCGCCGGGCCGCGTGGACGCGGCCCGAAGCCCGGGTCTCAGTCGCGGAAATTCTCGAACTGCAGCGGCAGGTCGACGTCGGTCTTCTTCAGCAGCGCGATCGCGGTCTGCAGGTCATCGCGCTTCTTGCCGGTGATGCGCAGCTTGTCGCCGTTGATCTGCGATTCGACCTTGAGCTTGGCGGCCTTGATGGCGGCGATGAGTTTCTTGGCCACGGGCTGTTCGATGCCCTGCTTGATGGTGACCTTCTGGCGCGCGCCGCCCAGGTTCTCCAGCGGATCGGCCACATCCAGACAGCGCACGTCGATGCCGCGCGCCGACAGCCGGCCGCGCAAGATGTCCAGCATCTGCTTGAGCTGGAAGGCGCTGGACGCCACCTGAGTCACGACAAAGCCTTCCAGTTCGAACTTGGCGTCCGTTCCCTTGAAATCGAAACGGGTGGCCAGCTCGCGGTTGGCCTGATCGATGGCGTTGGTCAGTTCGTGTTTGTCGACTTCGGAGACGACGTCGAAACTAGGCATGACGCGAAAATCCTGTGGGTAGAGAGATGAAGGGAAAATGCCTGGGCCAGCCGCCCGGCGGCCGGCCCGAAACCCCTATTCTACCGGCGGCGCGGCCCCGGAACGGAACCGCGCCGCCGCCCCTCAGGCGGTCAGCACCAGCACCCGGCCCGGCGCCAGCGGATGCGGCACCACCTGGGCGGCGATGCCATAGGCCAGGTGCAGGCTGGCCGGCGTCAGTACCTGCGACGGCGGTCCGGACGCGATGGCGCGTCCACCGCCGAGCAGCAGCAGCCGGTCGCACCAGCGCGCGGCCAGGTTCATGTCGTGCAGGATCACCAGCACGCCCACGCGCTCGTCGCGCGCCAGGTCCGCCGCCACGCGCAGCAGCTCGCCCTGATGCCTGGGATCCAGACTGGCGGTCGGCTCGTCCAGCAGCAGGTAGCGCGCCTCGCCCTCGACGCGCGCCGCCAGGCACTGGGTCAGCACGCGCGCGAACTGCACGCGCTGCTGCTCACCGCCCGACAGTTCGGGATAACGGCGCGCGCGCAGATGGGTGGCGTCGGCCAGCGCCAGCGTCCTGTCCACCAGCGCCTCCACGGCCGCGGGCGGCAGCTCGGGAAAGGGGTAGGCGCCCATCGCCACCACCTCGGCCACGCCCAGGTCGAAGCCCAGCCCCGGTTTCTGCGGCAGCACGGCGCGCCGGCGCGCCAGCCGCGCGGGCGCCATGCCGGACAGATCCTCCCCGTCCAGGCGCAACGCGCCCTCGCCGGCGCGCAACTCGGCGGCCAGCGCGCCCAGCAGCGTCGACTTGCCGGCGCCGTTGGCGCCCAGCAGGCCCACCACTTCGCCCGGCCCCAGCGCCAGCGACACGCGGTCCAGCACGCGCGCGCCGCCGCGCGACAGGATGACGTTTTCCGCGGCCAGCGTCATCCGACCCTCCTGCTCCGCGCCAGCAGCCACAGGAAGAAGGGGCCGCCGACCAGTCCCGTGATCAGCCCGATGGGCAATTCGGCCGGCGTCAACGCCACGCGCGAGGCCCAGTCAGCCAGCACCAGGGCCAGACCGCCGCCCGCCACGCTGGCCGGCAACAGCCAGCGGTGGTTGGCGCCCAGCGTCATGCGCGCCAGGTGCGGCACCACCAGCCCCACGAAGACGATGCTGCCGGTCACGGCGACCAGCGGGCCGATGATGAGCGCGCTGGCCAGCACCAGGCGCACGCGCAGCGGCTTGAGCGCGTAGCCCAGGTGCTGGGCCTCGCGCTCGCCCAGCAGCAGCGCGTTCATGGCGCGCCACTGCGTCATCATCCAGGCCGACAGCAGCGCCACCCAGGGGCCCAGGAAGGCCAGCAGCGTCCAGTTGGCGCGCGCCAGGCTGCCCATGTTCCAGAAGGTCAGGTCGCGCAGCTGGGCGTCGTTGGCCATGAAAGTCAGCAGCCCGATCAGGCTGAAGGCGACCGCCGTGATGGCCACGCCGGCCAGCAGCAGGCCCGCCACGCCCGGCACGCGCCGGCCCACCGCATAGGCGCACAACGTGGCCAGCAGGCTGCCGGCGAAGGCCGCCGGCGCGGTGATCCAGAAGCCGCCGGCCGTCAGCACGATGGCGCCGACCGCGCCCAGCGCGCCGCCGGCGGTGATGCCGATCAGGCCCGGCTCGGCCAGCGGATTGCGGAACAGCGCCTGCATGGCCGCCCCCGAAACGGCCAAGCCCGCACCCGCCACCACGGCGAACAGCACGCGCGGCAGGCGGATGTCGATCAACACATTGCGCCACAGCACCTGATCGGGCGCGGGCTCGCCCCAGAGCAGCGCCGGCAGCGCGCGCAGCGGAATGGACACGGCCCCGCTGGCGCTGGCGGCCAGCACGGCGATCGCCAGCGCCAGACAGATCAGCGCCACCGAGCGCGGCGCGCTAGCGCGCCATGACATTCGCCACCTCTTGCTTGAGCTGCGTCAGCGCCTGCGGCAGGCGCGGTCCCAGCCCCAGCAGCAGCAGGTCGTCCATGACCACCACGCGCCGCTTCGCCGCCGCCTCGGTCGAGGCCAGGCCGGGCAGGCCCAGGAGCGCGTCCAGCCCGCCGCTGGCCTCGACCGACATGCTGGTCACGATCAGCACGTCGGGCGCCAGCGCGCCCACGGCCTCGGCCGACAGCGGCTTGTAGCCCTGCTGGCCTTGCATCACGTTGACCAGACCGGCCAGCGCCATGAGCTGGCTGGCCGCGGTGTCGCGCCCCGCCGCCTGCGGCGCGCCGCCACGATTGATCAGCAGCATGGCGCGCGCGGGCCTGCCGGGCAGCGCCTCGGCGCGGGCCAGCTCGCGGCCCAGATCCTCGATCATGCGCTCGCCGGCCGGCCGCGCATCCAGCGCCTCGGCCACGGCGCGGATGCGCGCCTTGAGCGAATCGACCGAAGGCTGGTCGGGCACCGTCACCACGCGCACGCCGACCTCGCCCAGGCGCTTGAGTGCGTCCGGCGGACCGGCCTGCTCCGAAGCCAGCACCAGATCCGGCTTGAGCGACAGCACGCCCTCGACCGGCACGGCGCGGTAGTAGCCCACGCTGGGCAGCCGGCGGGCTTCGGGCGGATACAGGCTGGATTGGTCGTCGCCGACCAGCCGCGCGCCCTGGCCCAGTCCGTACACGATCTCGGTGACGCTGCCGCCCAGCGTGACCACGCGCTCGGGCGCGGCCTGGGCCACGCATAGCCCGGCCAGCCAGGCCGCCGCGACGGCGGACAGGCGCGCAGGCAGCCGGCGCGGCGAACGCACGCGGGCGAACCATCCGGAGAAGGGGCGAGGCATCGGAGTCTTGCGCATCATCGGCATGTCCTCATACGGCCAGCGGCACGGCGCACAGGCCGCTCATCAGCTCGCGCCAGCCGGGCAGCTCGGGCTTGCCGGGCTTGCGCTCGCCGAAGAACTGGGCAATCAGGTCGCCGTTGGCGGCATACAGCTCCAGCGACGTGACCCAGCCGTCGGAGGTCGGCTTGTTCACCACCCAGGACGAGGCGATGGCGGTGGTGTCCAGGTGCAGGTTGAACTTCGGATCCAGCACGTTGTACCAGGGGCCGGTGCGGCGCAGCTGGCGCACCGGGCCGGTGTGGATCTGGATCATGCCTCGGTTGCCCACGAAGCACATGATGGACAGGCCCGAGGCAGCCGCCGACTCCAGCGCGCGTTCGACGGCGTCGGCCGGCACCTGCTGGGCCAGATCCTCGCCGGCGGCGGCCAGCGCCGCCAGCCGGGTGATCTTGAACTTGCGCAGCAGCGGGAAGAACTCGTGCGTGTCCTTCATGCCCAGCCAGGCGGCGCGCCACTGCTCGCCATCGGCCACGCTGGCGGCGTCGGACGCGGGCGCGGCCGGCGTGCTTTCCGGCCACCGCGACGGACCCGCGTGACGCGCGACCAGCGCGTCGTAGGCGGCCACATCGGTGGCCTCGGTGCGATACACCTTGTGCACGGCCACGCCCTCGCCGTCGAAGAACTGCAGGCTGTGCCGCCCGTCCTGCTCCACGGCCCAGGCCGAGCGCCAGCACGAGAAGAACACGCGCAGGTCGATGTCCGGCCCCAGCACCAGCCCGACCGGACCGTCGGCCTGGATGTCCAGGTAGCGGCCGTGGCGTTCGTGCACGCACCAGTCGTTGCGCGTCAGCGCCATGACCTCGCCCAGCGTGCTCAGGTCGCGGAAGATGGCCTGGGGCTCGCCGTGCAGCGCGGTCGCCTTGACGCCGCCACAGCCGGCGGCGACCCACTGCGCCTCGGACACGCCCAGCGCCTGGGCCAGGTTGCGGGCGCGCAGCTTGGGCTGTTCGGCCGCCAGGGCCTCGTTGCGGGCGCGCAGTTCGGCGGCGCGGGTGTCGAAATCGATGTTGCTCATGTCTGGCCCTCCGGCCTGAAAGGGGGTGATGGAAAGGATGTCGGATCGTCGGCGGCGATACCGCCGTCGCCCTTGCCCGTCATGCACCGTGAAGCGATGCGCCATGCGGGCAGGGGCGGCGGCCTATCGGGTCAATATTGGTACGTGAGCGATATCCGCAGGCTGCGGCCCGGCTCGGTATACCAATCCACCGGGCGCGCTATTTGCATCGCGCCCGCGGTCGGCACGTTGATGGCCTCCCAGTATTTCTTGTCGAACAGGTTGTACACACCGGCCTGCAGCTGCAGGCCCTTGACCGCTTCCGGCCGCCAGTACCCCATCAGGTCCATCACGCCGTAGCCCGGCGCCTGGAAATCGGCGTTGGGCGCCTTGGCCGTCGGGTTCGGATACTCCACCTTATCGCGCTTGAGCGCGGCCGTCAGCATGGCGTCCACGCCCCAGGCGTCGCGGCCGTAGCCCAGGCCGACGATGGCCTTGAGCGGCGCGACCGAGTTCAGGTGCTGGCCGGTGCCTTCATCCTTGCCCACGGCCCAGGCCAGCGAGCCCCAGGTGCGCCAGCCGGTCGCGAATTTCCAGTGCGCGCTGGCCTCGGCGCCGTAGATGCGCACGCGGGCGCGATTGACGGTGCCGGTGACGCCCAGCGGATACTGGCCCGCCCAGGCCGGCTGCCACGTCGGCGAATTGGCGTCCAGCGGCACGCTGGTGTCGATGAAGTTCTGATAGCGGTTGTCGAAGAACGACAGCGCGCCGCCCAGGTCATCGGAGCCCAGCGTGGCGCCCAGTTCCCAGCCCTTGCTGGTTTCGGGTTTCAGGTCGGGATTGCCCACGCGCAGATAGGTGCCGGCGCCGCCGTAGTTGGTGTAGAGCTGGGACGGGCTGGGCGCCTTGAAGCCATAGGCGTATTGCGCGTACAGGCTGAGTTCGTCGGCCGCCTTCCAGCCGGCCAGCAGCTTGGGCGAGAAGCGGCCGGCGCTGTTGGCCGAGGGCAGCTTGCCGGCATTGGGATTGCTGGCGTAGCTGTCGGTGCTCTCGGGCTTCTGCTTGTAGTGGTCGTAGCGCAGCGCCGGCGTCAGCGTGTAGCGGCCGTCGGCGAAGCCGAATTCGTCCTGCACCCACATGGCCCACTGGCTGCCCTTGGATTGCGGCACGTCGGCCTGGTTGGTGTGCAGCATGTCGCAGGCGCGCGGGCCGAATGGCGCGGGCGTGCCGGGACGGATCACGGGGCAGTTGTCGTAGCCGCTGGATTGCTGCTCGGTTTTGTTGCCGTACCACTCGCCGCCCAGGGTCCACAACTGCGTCACCGCGCCGCCCAGGCGCTTGGTCGCCTCGGCGTTCACGCCGTACATGGTCTGGCGGATGCTGTTGTCGCGGCCATACGGGCCGCTGGGAAAGCCATAGCGGAACGGATCGCGGGGAATGATGAAGGCCCGCGGATCCACGCTGCGCACCGCCGTCTGACGGGTGTCCAGCGACACGCGCTGCCAATAGAGCGCGGCCGTGACGGTATCGAGCAGGCCGCCGTCGGACGGCGCCCTGTAGCTGTAGTCCAGCGACACGCGCTGGCGCTCGGTTTCCTTGCGCACGCTGTTCTCGCCGTACAGGTAGGACGTGCCCGCGCCCTGTTCGAACATATTGTCGAAATCCGCCGTGCGCTTGAAATACTCGCCGGTCACGCCGAAGCGATGGCCGCCGTCCATGCGCTGCTGCAGCTTGAGCAGGAAGCTGCGCTGGCTGTAGTCCTCGGGCGTGGGCTGGTTGCGGCGCGGGCCGTAGCCGCCCACGTCGCCGCGGTTGTCAACCGCGTGCCCGTTGCGCAGGCCCGCCTGCACCAGCCAGAAGGTGTTCTCGTGGATCTGGCCGGCCAGCGCCGCGTTGGCGCCCCAGCTGCTGTCGGTGGTGTCGTAGTCGGTCTTGGCCAGCGCGCCGAAGCGCTTGCCATCCTCCAGCAGGTCGGACGGATTGAGCGTGCGCAGGTCGGCGATGCCGGAGATCGCGCCCGAGCCGCCGCCGCTGCCGCTGGCGTCGGCGCCGCGCACGATGTCCAGGCGCGACAGGCTGTTGAAGTCCACCGACTCCAATCCGCCCTTCACGCCGCGCGCGCCATCGTCCAGCCAGGGCAGGCGGATGCCGTCCACGCGAGTCAGCACGCGGTCCTGGTCCAGGCCACGGATATTGATGCTGTTGGTCAGGCGATTGAAATTGACGCCCGGCTCGACGCGCCTGCCGAAGTCGCTCCAGTTGCGCACCTGCAACTCGTCCAGGCGCTTGCGGTCGGTGCTGCTTTGCCAGGCGGGCGCGGGGCGGCTGCCCTCGCCCTCGACGCGCACGGGATCCAGGTTCGTCACGCCGGCCTGCGGCACCAGCACGTAAACGCCGGCGCTGCGCTCGCGCGCGGCCAGGCCTGAGCCGGCCAGCAGGCGGGCGAAGCCCTCGGACACGGAGTAGGAACCGTTCAGGCCGCCGGTGCCGCGCGCGCCCAGCAAGGCGGCATCGAACAGCACGGTCACGCCGGCGGCGTCGGCGAAACGCGGCAGCGCCTCTGCCAGCGGCCCCGCCGGGATGCGGTAACTGGCCGCGCGGGCCTGGACCGCTTGCGCCTGCGCGGCGCCAGGCGCCAGCACCGCCGGCGCGGCCGACAGGGCCAGCGCCGCGCGCAAGGCCAGGGATAAACGGGTCGGGCGGCGCGGCGCGCCGTCGGCGGCCTGCGGACCGTCCGGGCGGCGAGAACGGCGGTTGAGGGTGTGGGTCATGATCGTCCTTTCGATCCAGCGGGTAGCGACTTGCGGGCATGCACAGGCATTCATCTGCCTCTACCCCCCATGACCCTCGAGCACGACGAATCGGACAACATGGCTCTCACTTTTTTGTAACAACGGCGATTCAGGCCGCCGCGATGCGCGGCCCGATCGTGACCCAGTAGGACGTGCGGTAACGCACGCTCACCGGCAGCGTGGCAGGCAGCGCCGCCAGCACCGCGTCGGTGTCGTGCAGCTGGAACGCGCCCGAAACGCGCAAAGGCGCCACGGCCGGATCGCAGCGCAGCAGGCCGGGCCGGTAGCGCCCCAGCTCGGCGGCGAAGGCGTCGAGCCGCATTTCACGGGCGTGCAACACGTTGCGCATCCAGTCGGCGGCATGGGGATCGGCGGGCGCGGCGTCGGATGGGCCCTGATCGTCCAGGCGCAGCTCGGCGCCCGCCGCCAGCGGCAGATACCGTCCCGCGCGCGCCGCCACGCGCAGCGCGCCCTCCTGCACGCTGACGCGGCAAAACCCGTCTTCCTGTCGCACGCAGTAGCGGCCGGCGCGCGCCTCGATGTCGCCGTAACGCGTGCGCACCACGAAGGGCCGCGCCTGCGCGCCCGACTCGTCACGCACATGCAGCGCGATCTCGCCGGCGCGCAGCCGCAGCAGCCGCGAGGCGGCGCTGAACGCCACGTCCACGGCGCTGGCCGTGTTCAGGTAAAGACGGGATCCGTCGCTGAGCGCCACTTCGCGCAGCTCGCCGGCGGCGCTGCGGTAGTCGGCGGTCCAATCCAGCGGATCGGCGCGCCACGCGGCCCAGGCCAGCGGACCGGTCGCCGAGGCCAGCGCCAGGGTCTTGAGCACGGCGCGGCGGCGCGGCGACGCGGGCCGGTTCAGCGCCGCCATGCCCAGCGTGGCCGGCACCAGGCCGAAGCGCTGGCTGACGCGCTGCGCGCGCTGCCAGGCATGTTCATGTTCGGCCTTGCTGGAGCGCCATTGCTCGCAGGCCAGCAGGTCCGACGGGCTGGCGCGGCCGGAGCCCAGCAGCATCATCCAGCGCGCCGCCTGCCGGGCGACGCTCCGTTCCACCTCGGGCAGCTCGCCCGTTCCGCCCGCCGGCGCGCTCATGCCACCGCCAGGATGCATTGCTCGTATCCGCGCGCGATGTAGCGGTGAACAGTGCGTGGCGAGACATCCAGGCGCGCGGCGATCTCGCCCTGGCTCAGGCCTTCGAGCTGCGCCAGCAGGAAGGCCTCGCGCACCGGACCCGGCAGACCCGACAGCATTTCGTCGATCTCGTGCAGCGCCTCCAGGATCAGCAGCCGCTGTTCCACCGACGGCGCCAGCGCCGGCGGCATGACCGCCAGCGCGTCCAGGTAGGCCTGCTCCAGCGCGCGGCGGCGGTGATGGTTCAGCATCAACCGCTTGGCGATGGCGGTCAGGTAGGCGCGCGGCTCGCGCAGCGCCTCGATTTCCTGCCGGTGCCGCAGCACCCGGATGAAGGTGTCCTGCGCCAGGTCGGCCGCATCGAAGCTGTTGCCCAGCTTGGCGCGCAGCCAGTTGTGCAGCCAGCCGTGGTGCCTGCTGTAGAGCGTGTGGACGGCGTCGCCGGTGAGGAGCGCGGAATTCGGCACGGCGGCTTCCCTGATATCGAGCTTTGAACAATCACAAATAGAAATCAATCTCATTCTAAGTGAAAAACCCTGATCCAGGTCAAGCCCGCCGCGCAATCGCCGGGGCGATATGATGGGACTCCGTCCCCACTTCCACTGTCCCAAGACCATGTCCTACGCCCTGCTGAAGCTTGTCCACCTCCTGGCCGTCATCCTCTGGGTTGGCGGCATGCTGTTCGCCCACTGTTTCCTGCGGCCGGCGGCCGCGCGGCTGGAGCCGCCGCAGCGCCTGAGCCTGATGGCGGCGGTGCTGGGTCCGTTCCTGAACGCGGTGCTGGCGGCCATCGTGCTGATCCTGGCGACCGGCGCGGCGATGATCGGGCAGGAAGCGGCGCAGGCCTCGCAAAGCGGCGGCGCCTTCTTCATGCCGCCCGCCTGGACGCTGATGGCGGCAGGCGGCATCGTCATGACGGCCATCTACGCCTACATCCGGCTGGTGCCCTTCAAGGGCCTGGCCGCCGCCGTGGCGGCCGCCGATTGGCCGGCGGGCGGGCGCAACATGGCCCTGATCCGCCGCTGGGTGGGCGTGAACCTGCTGCTGGGCCTGGCGGTCGTGGCGGCGGTTTTCCTGGCCTGACCCGGCGTCCGCGCCGGCACGGGGCGGGGCGGGCGCCGCCTGGCGCAGGCCCCCCCGCCCGCAGCTATCAGAACATCGGCGGCACCTATCGGAATTCTTTGGTTCGGCGCAATACGGCGTACATCCCGCCTTCTCACACTGGACGCGACTCTCGCGGGTCCCCAATCACAACGAGAAGGAAATCCCATGTTCAAATGCATCCTGCCCCTGGCCACGCTCGGCCTGTCCGTCCTTTGCGGCCCGGCCGCCCTCGCCGCCACGGCCGTCCAGGACAACAGCTCGCTGGAACAGCCCGGCTTTCGCGAACACAAGGCGACCTATGGCGTGGTCTACCGCCTGCCCCAGGAAGTCAACGCCGTGCTGGACGGCAAGATCAACGGCGCGCTCAAGTCGGACCTGCTCAAGCTGGGTCTGCAGACCGAGGCGGAAACGCCCAACATCCCACACGTGACGGTGGTCCACATCCACAGCGCCGATCCGACCACGCCCGCTCGCATGCTGGTCGCGCTGCCCAAGCCGCCCGCGCCGATTCCGGTCACGCTCAAGACTTTCTATCCGACCGAAGCCGCCAAGGGCGCCGGCCATCCATGGTGGCTGGACCTGGGCGTGGTCAAGAGCGGCGCCGGCTTCGAGGAACTGATGCGCTACAACACCGTGGTCACGGCGGCGCTGGCGCCGCTGCGCGATGGCCCGCTGCCGCGCGTCACCGGTCCGGTGTACGCCAAGATGGCCGACGCCGGCCGCGATCTGGTCCGCAGCGTGGGCGTGAGCGGCGTGAACGTCGTGCGGGACGGCCAGGAAGTGCGCGCGCACAACCCGCACACCACGCTGGTCTACAGCATGACTCTGTACGACGCGCGGCTGCAGGACGCCATGAAGCAGGAAGCCGACAAGTTCAACGCCATCCTGCCAGACGGCATCCAGACCACCTTCAAGGATGTCTCCATCGTCGAGATCGGTTTCGCCGGCAACGTGCTGCGCGAGATCTACCGCATCAGCCTGGAAGACGGCTCGGCGATCGACGTGGCCACCGGCAAGCCGGTCAAGCGCTAGGGCGCAAGCAATGCGCAATACTGCCATTTCGTGGCAGTATTGCGTGATTCCCGCCCCACCGTCTGTCCATGTCCCGCGCCGAACGCCTGCTCGACCTGCTGCAAACCCTGCGTCGCCACCGTCTGCCAGTCAGTGGTCACCGCCTGGCGTCGGAACTGGGCATCAGCCTGCGCACGCTGTACCGCGACATCGCCACGCTGCAGGCCCAGGGCGCGGAGATCGACGGCGAGCCGGGCATGGGCTATGTGCTCAAGCCCGGTTTCATGCTGCCGCCGCTGATGTTCAGCACCGAGGAAATCGAGGCGCTGGTGCTGGGCACGCGCTGGGTCGCGCAGCGCTCGGACGCGCGCCTGGGCCTGGCCGCCCGCAATGCGCTGGCCAAGATCGGCGCGGTGCTGCCGCCAGAAGTGCGCGATGAGCTGGACGCGATACCGCTGCTGATCGGCCCCAGCGCCGTCTGCGTGGTGGACCGGGTCGACCTGTCCCAGATCCGCCAGGCCATCCGCGCCGAGCAGAAAGTGGACATCACCTACCGCGACGACAAGGGCGCGGATTCGGTGCGCACCATCTGGCCCTTCGCGCTGGGCTTCTTCGACAGCGTGCGCATCGTCATGGCCTGGTGCGAGCTGCGCCAGGACTACCGCCATTTCCGCACCGACCGCATCGCCGCGCTGAGCGCCGGTCCGCGCTACCCGCGCCGGCGCCACGCGCTGCTCAAGGAATGGCGCGCTCTCAATCAGGCTCGGGAACAGCCCGAGGCCGAGGGATCGCGGCGGCCGAAGACTGCTGCCAAAAACTGACAGCATCCGCTCCTAAGCTTGCGCTACCGACCTCAAGGTCCCATCCGCCGCCAGGAGCGCATCATGTCCGACACGAACTTTCTCATCCTCTACGTCGAAAAACCCGAAGCCAGCGCGGCGTTCTACAGCGCGCTGCTGCAACGTCCGCCCGTCGAAAGCTCGCCCACCTTCGCGCTGTTCGCGCTGGACTCCGGCCTGATGCTGGGCCTGTGGTCGCGCTACACCGTGGAACCGGCCGCCGCCGGCCGGGGCGGCGCCACCGAACTGGCCTTCACCGTGCCGGACACCCAGGCCCTGGCCGACCGCTACCGCGACTGGAGCCTGCGCGGCCTGCCCATCCTGCAGGCGCCGATCGACATGGACTTCGGCCGCACCTTCGTGGCGCTGGACCCGGACGGCCATCGTCTGCGCGTCTTCGCGCCCAGGGAAGAACCGGCGGCCGAGCCCGACGCCATGGTCACGATCCCAGCATTCCAAGGAGCCTGAACCACAGATAGTCCAGCGGCACCAGCAGCGCGAACGACAGCAGCGCGGTGACCAGGCTCAAGGCCAGGCCGCTGCGCGCCGGCACCTGCCCCATGCCCATCGCCACCACGATGGGCGAGGCCTGGTACGGCATGACCACCGTGGCGTAGCCCGCCACCTGCGCCATCAACACCGCCATCAGCGAAAAACCCGAGGCCTGCGCCAGCGTCTCGGCCAGCGGCGTGTACAGCGCCGGCACGCCATTGGCGGTGACCACGAAGTTCAGCAACGCAGACAAGCCCACCAACGAGAAAAAGCTGCGCATCGGCGCGTCCGGCGACAGCGGCAACCAGGCCAGCAGCGCCTTGCCGATGATGCCCCCCAGCCCGCTGTCAGCCACCATCGCCGCCAGCCCCAGGATGCCCGCCACATAGATGGCGGTGCGAAAGTTCACTTCCTTGCCGAACTGGTCGCCGCTGACGAAGCCCACCTTGGGCAGCAGGCAGACGCAGGCCGACAGCAGCCCGATCCAGGCCGGCGACACGCCGTGCACACTGTCCGTCACCCAGCCCAGCAACGTCAGCGCCAGCAGCCAGCCCAGCCGTTTCTCGGCGGCCGACAGCGGCGCGGCGGCGGCGGCTTGCTCCGCGCGCCTGGGCGTGTCGCGGAACATCCAGGCGATGCAACAGGTCAGCAGCACGCCCTTCAGGATGCCCAGCACCGGCGCGTGCAGCCACAGATAGGGCAGATAGCCCAGCTGCAGCCCGTAGCTGCCCTCGATGCTGCCGGCCATGACCAGGTTCGGCACGTTGGCCGGCAGGATGGAGGTGGACAGCTGGAAGGTGCCGAAGCCCACCGCCAGCGCCAGCCCGATGCGGCCACGGCTGCCGGGCGCCAGGCCGATGCGGTCGGCATAAGCCAGCACGATGGGCATCAGCAGCGCGATGCGCCCCATGTTCGACGGCATGACGAAGGCCAGCAGATAGGTCAGCGTGACCACGCCGGCCGTCACGGTCAGGTAGCCCCCTGCCAGGCGGCGCGACAGCAGGCCGGCCATGCGGTCGGCCAGGCCGGTGTACTTCAGCGCCAGGCCCAGCACATAGCCGCTGAGCACCAGCCAGAACGCGGCCGAGGCGAAACCCGAGAACACCACCTCGCGCGGCGCCGCCGCCAGCGCCATGGCGCCGCCGAAGAACAGCAGCGCCGTGAGGTATTCCGGCAGGCGCGAAAAAGCCCATAGCGCGATCGTGATCGCCGTCAGGGCGGCGGGTAGAATCGGAAACCCGGAGACTAAGGCATGCATGGAACCACCGTGGCGAAAATAAGAATCGGCGCAGTGTACGGACCCTGTACGACGCTGAAAATGCGCGATTGGCGCAGGCTGCCTACACGGCTGGCGTAGGCTGACGCAACGGATACGCATGCGTTTCGACCTGACTGATCTGGCGCTCTTCCTGCACGTGGTGCAGGCCGGCAGCATCACGCACGGCGCCGCCCGCGCCAACCTGGCCCTGGCCGCCGCCAGCGCCCGCATCCGCAACCTGGAAGCCTCGCTGGGCGCGCCGCTGCTGGAACGCGGTCGCCACGGCGTCACGCCCACGCCGGCCGGCCAGAAACTGGCCTCGCACGCGCGCCTGATGCTGGCGCAGGCCGAGCGCCTGCGCGACGACCTGTCCGGCTACGCCGGCGAGTTCGGCGGCTCGGTGCGCATGCTGTCCAACACCAACGCGCTGACCGCCTTCCTGCCGGAGGCGCTGAGCGGCTTCCTGGCCGCGCATCCGCGCATCAACGTCGAACTGCAGGAGATGCTGAGCGATGAGATCGTCGAAGCCATCGCCGACGGCTCGGCCGACATCGGCATCGTCGCGGGCACGGTGGACACCGGCGCGCTGGAAACCCATCCCTACCGCTGCGACCGCTTCGTCCTGATCGTGCCGCGCGGACACGCGCTGGCCGGCCGCGCCCAGGTCGCCTTCGGCGAGGTGCTGGACGAGGATTTCGTCGGCCTGGACCGCAGCAGCGCGCTGCAGCGCTTCCTCGCGCGCCAGGCCCTGGTGGCGGGCAAGCCCATCAGGCTGCGCGTGCAGCTGCGCAGCTTCGACGCCATGTGCCGGCTGGTGCAGGCCGGCGTGGGCGTGGGCATCGTTCCTGAAAGCACGGCGCACGGCATGAGCCGGCTGCTGGACGTAGGCGCGGTGACGCTGTCCGACGCCTGGGCCACGCGCCAGCTGCTGATCTGCGTGCAGTCGCGCCAGGGCCTGAGCGCGCGCGCCTGCCGCCTGCTCGACCACTTGCTGGCGGACAGCGAGGGCGCGGCGGGCCAGGCCGCCGGCTAGCCCCGGACGAGGCCGTTACGAATACAGCTCCGTCATGAACTGCGAGGCCTTCAGGCCCGACCCCGTCAGCAGCACGACCGTGCGTTCGGTCTGCGCGATGGCGCCGCGCGCGGCCAGCATGTCGAGCGCGGCGGCGGCCGTCGCGCTGGTCGGCTCGGCATAGAGCCCCATCGCGGCCAGCTTGCGCACGGCGGCCACGATCGCATCCTCGGGCACCGCCACGGTCTGCCCGCCGCTGGCGCGCACGGCCTGCAGCATTTCGCGCAGGCGCAAGGGTTGGCGGATGGCCGTGCCCTCGGCCACCGTGGGTAGCACCGGGCGCTCGACCAGGGTGTCCGCGCCCGCCTGGAAGCTCGCGTCCACCGGCGAGCAATGCAGCGGCTGGGCCACGAACAGGCGCGGCAGCCGGCGGATCTGGCCGGCCGCCAGCAGCTCGGCGAAGCCGATGGCGCAGCCCAGCACATTGCTGCCGGCGCCTGCCGGAATCACCACGTTGTCCGGCGCCTCGAAGCCGAAGTCCTCCCACATTTCGTAGGCGATGGACTTGGTGCCCTGCAGGAAGAAGGGCTGCCAGTTATGGCTGGCGTAGTACAGCTCGCCTGATGCGCGGATGGCCGCGTCCTGCGAGGCTTCGCGCGGCCCGTCCACCAGCCGCACGTCGGCGCCGAAGGCGCGGATCTGCGCGATCTTGGCCGGCGAGGCATAGGCCGGCGCGAAGATGGTCACCGCCATGCCCGCCGCCGCGCCGAACGCCGCGATGGCCGCGCCGCCGTTGCCCGAGCTGTCCTCGCCGACAGCGCCGATGCCGATCTGGCGCAGCCAGGACAGCATCACCGCCGCGCCGCGATCCTTGAAGCTGCAGGTCGGGTTGAACCACTCCAGCTTGAAATGCGGGCGCAGAGCGCCCCAGGCGCGCTCGGCCATGGGCGTGCAGCCCTCGCCCATGGAGACCGGCGCGTCGATGACGCGCGGCAACGCGGCCCGGTAGCGCCACAGCGAACGCGCGCGCGTGTCGATGTCGTCGCGCGACATTCCGGCCAGCGGCGAGATCATCAGCGGCGTGCGCGCGTCGGAACACCAGCGCGGCTCGTCCAGCGCGTAGCGGGCGCCGGTCTGGGGATCGTAGTAATGCGGTTCGTTCATGGCGTGCGGCCGAGTAATGTCGATGGCCGCAGTCTAGGCGCGCCGGACCGTCTGGCGTTGCAATATCATGTTGCGATATCCGCAATCAAGGAGGCGCCATGGAACGTGGGCCGCTATGGGAACACCAGGTCTTTTGCGCCGTGGCCGAACGCCAGAGCTTCGTGTTGGCCGCCCGCGCGCTGGGCGCCTCGCCCAGCGCCGTAACACGGGCGGTGCAGGCGCTGGAGCGCCAGCTGGGCGCGCAACTGCTGACGCGCAGCAAGACCAGCGTGACGCTGACGCCGCAGGGCGAGCGCTATGTCGAGTCGGCGCGCGACATGCTGCGCCTGGAAGAAAGCGCGCGCGAAGCGCTGCGCGAGACGCAGCGCGGCGCCCAGGGCCGGCTGCGCTTTTCCGCGCCCGACCTGCTGGGCGTGGCGCTGCTGCCGGCCGTGCTGCGGCGCTATGCCGAGGACTACCCCGACGTGCGCATCGACATCAGCTATACCGACAAATGGGTGGATCCGATCGCCGAAGGACTGGACTTCGCCGTTCGCGGCGGCTTTCCCGCCTCCAGCGAGCTGCTGGGCGCGCGCCTGTGGCCCTATGAGCGACTGCTATGCGCCAGCCCGGACTACGTGGCGCGCATGGGACTGCCGCGCCAACCGGAAGACCTGGTGCGCCACCGCCTCATCATGCACACCGGCCCGCGCGTGCTCAAGGACTGGCACCTGCGCGGCGAGGGCAGCATCCAGCGCCTGCGCGCGGAGCCGGCCCTGCGCGTCAGCACTGGCAGCAGCCTGATGGCGCTGGCGCTGGCAGGCGCGGGCGTGGCGCGGCTGGCGGACTGGGCCGCGCTGCCGGAAATCGCACGCGGCACGCTGGTGCGCGTGTGTCCGGCCTATACCGTGACCTCGGCCCGGGGCGTGTCGCCCCAGGTCCACGCCGTGTACGCATCGCGCTCCTTGCCGGTCCGCGCCCGCGCCATGCTGGCCGCCTTGCGCCAGGCCGGCGCAGGCCTCATGGACGCTCCAGCCCCGCCCGCAACGCCGCCCGCTCGCCACGCTTCCTGAACAGCAGGTAATACAGCGCCGACAGCGCCAACAGGAAGGGCACGCCGAACACCAGCGTCATCTTGAACACCGACGTGAAGTAGGTGGTGAGCAGGATCGCCAGCATGGCCAGCGCCCCCAGCAGCGTCAGCGCCGGAAAGCCCGGCATGCGGAACGACAGCCGCGCCCCGCCCTCGCGCGCCCAGCGACGGCGGAAGAAATAGTGCGTGACGAAGATCATCATCCAGGTGAACAGCGCGCCGAACATGGAGATGGCCATCATCAGCGTGAACGAGGTCTCCGGATACAACACGTTCAGCACCGTGGCGATGGCGATGCCGCTGGTCGACAGCAGCAGCGCGTTCAGCGGCGTGCCGCCGCGCGTAAGCCGGCCCAGCGCGGCCGGCGCATGGCCGGCGCGCGACAGGCTGAACATCATGCGGGTGGTGATGTAGAGCTGGCTGTTCATGGCCGACAGCGCCGCCACCAGCACGATGAAATTGATCACGCCGGCCGCATAGGGAATGTCCACGGCCTGCATCACCTTGACGAAGGGACTGCCGCCCTTGCCGGCCTGGTCCCAGGGCACGATGGCCAGGATCAGCGCCAGCGTCAGCAGGTAGAACACCACCAGGCGCACGATGGTGGCGCGGAACGCCTGCTTCACGGCCCGCTCCGGATCCTCGGCCTCGCCGGCCGCCACCGCGATCATCTCCACGCTGAGGTAGCTGAAGATAGAGATCACCACCGCGACCCACATGCCCCAGACGCCGTTGGGAAAGAAGCCGCCATGCGCGGTGTACTGCGCCACGCCGTGCTCCGGGCTGCCCCAGACCACATAGGCGCCCAGCACGATGAAGGCGACGATGGCGCTGACCTTGATGGTCGAGAACCAGTATTCCACCGTGCCGAAGGCCTTCACGCTCATGGCGTTGATGAAGATCAGCGCGGCCGAAAACACGCAGACCCACTGCCAGCCGGGCACCGAGGGAAACCAGAACTTCATGTACTCGGCCACCGCGGTGACCTCGGTGCCGACCGCCAGCACCACGCAGGACCAGTAGGCATAGCGCACCAGGAAGCCGGCCAGCGGGCCGATGTAGTGTTCGGCATAGGCGCCGAAGGAGCCAGAGGTGGAATGCGCCACCGTCATCTCGGCCAGGCAGCCCATTAACAGCAGCGTGATCAGCCCGCCTATGGCGTAGCTGATCAGCACGCTGGGGCCGGCGAAGCCGATGGCGAACTTGCTGCCCAGGAAAAGGCCGGTGCCGATGGCCCCGCCGATGGCGATCATGCTCATCTGGCCGGAACTCAGGCGCCGCTTCAGGCCTTGCTCGCGTTCGGCGATGCGGCCGAATCCTTGCGGTTGCGACATGTCTTCCTCCTTGTGTTGTTGTGCGGGCGCGGCCCCTCTGCGGGGGCCTGCGTGGTCCGTGCCGGCGCCGTGCTCAGGTCACGGCGGCGCGATGCTTGAACTCGGGCTTGTCCCAGGCGCGGGTATCGAGCACATCCTTCAGGACCTCGACGGCGTCCCAGACATCGGCGTGGCCCAGGTACAGCGGCGTCAGGCCGAAGCGCAGCACCTCGGGCTCGCGGTAGTCGCCGATCACGCCGCGCGCGATCAGCGCCTGCATGACCTCGAAACCGTTCGGGTGGCGGAAGCTGACGTGGCTGCCGCGCAGCGCGTGCTCGCGCGGCGTGGCCAGCGTCAGCGGATGGCCGGCGCAGCGTTCCTCGACCAGCGCGATGAACAGGTCGCCCAGCGCCAGCGACTTCTTGCGGACTTCGTCGATGCCGGCGGCGTGGGCGATGTCCAGGCCGCACTCGACCAGTGACAGCGAGACGATGGGCTGCGTGCCGCACAGGTAGCGACGGATGCCGCCGGCTGGCTCGTAGGCCACGGTCATGTCGAACGGACGCTGATGGCCCCACCAGCCGGACAGCGGCTGCCAGAAATTGTCGATATGGCGCGGCGCCACCCAGATGAAGGCCGGCGCGCCGGGACCGCCATTGAGGTACTTGTAGGTGCAGCCCACGGCGAAGTCGGCCTTGGCGCCCTGCAGGTCCACCGGCACCGCGCCGGCGGCGTGCGCCAGGTCCCAGATCGTCAGCGCGCCGCGCTCGTGCGCCAGCGCCGTCACCGCGCGCATGTCGTGCATCTGGCCGCTGCGATAGTTGACGTGCGACAGCAGCACCACGGCCACGGAATCGTCCAGCGCCTGTTCCAGCGGCAGCTCGTCATCGATCAGGCGCATCTCGTAGCCCTGCTGCAGCAGGTCGATCAGGCCCTGGATCATGTACAGGTCGGTCGGGAAGTTGTCGCGCTCGGACAGGATCACCCGGCGGCCCGGCCTGGCCTGCTGCTGGATGCGCAGCGCGGCGGCCAGCGCCTTGAAGATGTTCAGCGAGGTGGTGTCGGTGATGACGACCTCGCCTTTGCCGGCGCCGATCAGGCCCGCCAGCTTGTCGCCCAGGCGGGCGGGCAGGTCGAACCAGCCGGCCGTGTTCCAGCTGCGGATGAGGCCCGCGCCCCATTCCTTGCCGATCACGTCGG